>DVNX01000026.1 GCA_018714045.1 Candidatus Ornithoclostridium faecavium | reverse complement strand
TCAATAACCGATTTTGAAAGTTTTATAGAATTCCTGAAAGTATACGGTGCCTTTCTTATACCGTAATAAACAATATGACTGTTACAAATCTTCCATCTGTTCTGCAATACGAATATCCTGTCTTTTATCTCCATAAAATGCGTCTTTGAGCCTTATATATTCTGTCAGAAGCACAGCTTCTTCACTGACATAAATCATTATATCAAATAACAGAAAATATTTCAATGTCGATTTCTGTTTGTAGCCCAAAGTCATAAGTACAGGTTTAGTCTGTCGTAAATCAATAAATCAACTTGTTAAACCATCAGGTTTTATCCTCTCATTTCAGGCAATGCTCCGTTAACTTTTTCGTCTGATTTTGCTTTTTTCAAGTTTTTTTCTGTACTCAGAAAGGCTTTACGGTCAGATCCGTACCGTCTGTTTTATCAATGCTGACCGACTGTATATTCAACATATCGTACGTTTTATAATAGTAAATTCCCCTTTCAGCATCGATACAGCATGAGTAAGTCGTCTGATCGAGATTGCCGCTCCGAGTGACGACCGAGCCTTTCGTCATCGCCACCGCGTTGAGGATGCGGAAGGTCTGCGCGACTTTTTCGGTCATGCTCTCTCCGCACACTGAATTCTTAAGACAGAACCATGCCTTTACGAAACGCGAAGGCGAGGAAAAATCCCCCGGCAAACCGAGCGCTCCTTCTCCTTCTGAAAAAGTTGAATAATCGACACGGGAACACGTATTTTTACTGTTTTCCACTGAAAGCGCCTTATATCTTTCAATGTTTTCGAGGTGCGACGGAAATGGCGGATTGTTGGTAAGCACTCCGCAAGGATCGTCGTAAAGCGACACTCCTTTATCCGTTCTTTCAATGACGAAACTTCCGCTTCTATCCGCAACTATCCAATGAAGCGGCGCAAGCGGCAGACTTTCTTTGAAAGGAATTCCGATTATTTCCGTGTTTTCCAAAAGCTTTCTCGCTTCTGCTATATCAGCGCATTTTCCCAGAACGTACGGAATTAATTCGTAAGGAGTAACGGCGATCTTTTCCTTTTCCGCACGATCAGCATACTTTGCATTAAAAGGAAAATTAAGTCCTGCCATGCAAAGTCCCTTTTCGTTGCAGGCTTCGGCATAAAGCGGATAGCCGTCCTCCACCCTCGCGGCTCCTATGATCGCGTAATGTTTCAAAAGCGCTCCCGCTCTTTTCGTCGTCAGCGGAAATTCGCGCGGCATCGCGATGATCTTAAGCCCCGGATCGTAATCGATATCCATATTTCTGCCGAAAAACAGCCCGTTTTTTACTAATGTAATTACAGTACACATAATTTTTCTCCGATTATATTTTTATCATACTATAAAAAAATATAACTGTAAATGCATGTCATTTCATCGCCGTCAGAGACAGACTTTCACGTTTTCCAGCTCAATCCCGAGCGCGCCGTATTTTTTTATATTCTCTTCTGTATAATATTTCAGCATATCGTCGGGGTCGGCTTCTTTTTCTCTTCCCTTATAGCCGCATTTTTCCAAAGGCATAGCAGCGAAAAGCTCTTTGAAACCGGTAAAACGGTGCAATTCTTTTACTGTCGCTATAAGCGTATAGCCGACTCCTGCGCAGGAAAACTCTATTTCGTCACCAACTTTTAACGCTCTTCTCTTTTCGTCGTTCAGTCTTAATTCTATCGTCTTTTCTCCGCTTTCTATCACGCGGAAAGGCGATAAATCGAGATTCATGTAATGTCTCATTTTTTCTCCTTATGCGGCGTTTTTAACTCATATCCATATAAAATTATAATTTATAGCGGCTGAAATATCAACATTGATCCGCAAATAAAAAGATCTCCGCATTTGCGGAGATCGTATAACTTTGTTTAGACTGTTATTTACACGTACGGGTGCTCTGCTTTTATAACGCAATTACATTCGGGACGCAATTCCTTTATCTTTTTTTCAACCTTTTCCGCCGCTTCCTCGTCGTTTTCCTTGCTGTCGACGGGGATCACCAGGTCGAATATCAGATTGATATGATTGCCGCCGTAAGTCATTCTGAAATCGTGTATCGAGAAGCTTTCATCCACTTCTTTTACCGTGGATTTTACGAAATCGTACATTTCGCTCACCTTATCGTCGTCCACTACTATCGGGTCGAGATGAATGGTAACGAGATAACCGTATTCTTTCTGAAAGTTGCGTTCAATATTGTCGATAACGTCGTGAACGTAGCTGAAATCGCTCTTTGCGGACACTTCTGCATGAAAAGAAATTATCTGCCTGCCGGGTCCGTAATCGTGTACCATCACGTCGTGGATCCCGATGACCTCAGGATATCTTTTGACAAAATCGGATATCTTTTTGACTATTCCTTTGTCGGGAGCTCCGCCCAGAAGAAGGTCTATCGTCTCTTTCGCCGCCTTTACGCCCGTATAGAATATGAACGCTGCGACAAGTATGCCCGCGTAGCCGTCGATATTGACGCCTGCGAACCGCGACAAAAGCGCTGATACGAACACGAGAGTCGTCGCTATAACGTCGGATACGCTGTCGAACGAAGCTCCCTTTATCGCCTGCGAATTAATCGTCTTCGCTATCTTTCCGTAAAAGAAGAACAACCACAATTTAACCAGTATCGCAACGCCCAGGAATACGAGTGTCACGGTGCCTATTTCAGTCGCCTGCGGCTCTATTATCTTTTCTATCGACGATTTAAAAAGCTCAACGCCGACGAAAATGATCAATACGTCCACTATGAACGCGGTTATGTATTCCAGTCTGCCGTGCCCGAGAGGATGTTCCTTATCCGCATGCTTTCCCGACAGTCTGAATCCTATCAGCGTAACGACGGAAGAACCTGCGTCGCCGATATTGTTGAAGGCGTCCGCTATTATCGCTACGGACGCAGACAGAATACCTATGATCAGCTTGCCTACGAACAGCAAAAAATTCGCAATTATGCCGGTGACGCTCGACAGCGTGGCATAATTGCCCCTTACCTTCGGATCCTGTACGTTTTTTCTGTCCTTTACGAACAGTTTAATAAGCAGATCAGTCATGTCTATAGCCTTGAAATTTAATAATTAACATATACCAGACCAGAATAATACAAACCAGCCCTAAGGCGCCCGCGGGGCGGGAACAGTAGTCGCTGTCGC
>DVNX01000025.1 GCA_018714045.1 Candidatus Ornithoclostridium faecavium | reverse complement strand
GTAAAGATCAAAGATCTTCCCTACGAACGTTATACCATTGAGCAGGCAAAAGAGAGTTTCAACAAATTCTTCACCGCGGCTGAAAACGCGAAAAGCGCCGACGATATATTAGCGGCGCGCGAAAAGTACGTGCTTAAAGCGAAAAACTCGTTCGGCACCGCGTCGTCTCTTGCAAACGCCCGCTTCACGCAGAATACGCGCGACGAGTTTTACGACGGCGAAGTAACTTATTACGACGAAGTCTCCCCCGCTTTCAGCGGACTTTACGTAAAATACGTGGACGTAATGCTGTCCTCTCCCTTCCGCAAAGAACTGGAAGAAAAACTGGGAAAAGTACTTTACCGTACTTTCAAATTCGAAAAGGCGTCCTATAACGATATCATAGAAGAGGACGTAAAACAGGAAAACGCTTATTCTACAGAATACGTAAAGCTGCTGTCCACCGTCGAATGCGATTTCCGGGGCGAGAAAAAACCGCTCGCGTATGTGCGCGGATTCCTCGAAGACAAGGACAGAGCCGTCAGAAAAGCGGCTGCCGAAAGCATAGGTAAAGCCATGCAGGCTCACGCAGAAGAATTCGACGACGTATTCGACCGCCTCGTCAAGGTAAGAGACAAAATGGCAAAGAAGATGGGCTATACGAACTTTACCGAGCTGGGCTACTACCGCATGGGCAGGATCGACTACGACCGCGAAGCGGTGGAAAAATTCCGCGAAAACGTCGTTTCCGCGATAACCCCCGTCGTAGCGGATATGAAAAAGGACGTTGCTCAAAAACTCGGTATCGACAAAATCAAGTTCTACGACGACGCCGTTTACTCAAAAGACGAGGTGCCCACGCGCGACTGCTCTGTGGAAGAATTCTTTAACCGCGCGGAAGAGATGTATTCCGATATGGACAAAGACCTCTCCGCGCTGTTTTCGCGCATGGTCAACGAAGAAGCCTTTGACGTTATCCCGAGAGACGGCAAGACGGGCGGCGGCTATTGCACCACTTTCGACGACTTCGGCAAAATATTCATACTCGCCAACTTCAACGGCGCAAGCGGCGATATAGACGTTATCACGCACGAATTCGGTCACGCTATAGCGATGAATTACGCGATGCAGAAGAACGGCGACGAGCTGGGCATAGGCGGCTGTGAGACCGCGGAGTGCCACTCGATGAGCATGGAGTTCATAGCGTGGCCGTATATGGATAAATTCTTCGGAAGTCTGGCAAATGCTTACCGCAGAAAGCACCTCTCCGACGCGCTTACGTTCATACCTTACGGCTGTATCGTCGACGAATTCCAACACGAAGTCTACGATCACCCTGAAATGACTCCCGCAGAAAGAAACGCTCTGTATTTAAGACTATCCAAAAAATACCGCCCCTACCTCTCTTACGACGGAATCCCCTATCTTGAAAACGGCACGCGCTGGCAGTTCCAGGCGCACATATTTGAAAGCCCGTTCTATTATATAGACTACTGCCTCGCTCAGACCGTCGCGCTCGGTTTTCTCGCGCTGTCGCGCAAGGACTATAAGCTCGCGCTTGAAAAGTACAAGGAAATGTGCAAGACGGGCGGCGCTAAGTTCTTCTCAGATATAGTAAAGACGGCGGGCATTGCTTATCCGTTCGGCGACGGCACTCTGAACGCCCTCGCGGACGATATGAAAGAGGTGCTTTCAACGCTCTGATACAAGCGGCTTAAACAAACAAAACGCGCTTTACGCAAACCGCAAAGCGCAAAAGCTATAAAGTAAATAATAAGTTTAACAAACACGGGCAGGAATTTTCCTGCCCGCGTTTTGCTTTTTTATTTAAAACGATTATTAGTCAACGGAAGGGAGAACGATCTCATCAACCTCTCCGAAATCGTAGAAGATAAAGGTTTCTATCGCTTCATCGTCGCCTTTTATGTAATCCTCTAAAGCGCACAGCTTGCCGTCCTTGATTTTGAATATGCAGTAAAAGTTGTCGATCTCACAGAAATAACCTTGTTTTTCTTCGTTCCATATCAGTTCGTATTCGTCGCCGCTTTGCATACGCAAATACGTGTCGACAGCTTGGATTATTTCATGATATACATTGCCGACAGGAAGAAACCAATCTTCTTTCTGCCACTTTCCGTCTCCGTCGTAAGTTATACGATAATTGCCGTTTTCGTCAGAATACTCATAAACGAACAACTCTTTTTTCCACTTTTTAGATTCGCCTTCGAGATTTGTCCTCGTCTCTACGTACCTCTTTCTGCCGTCGCAGATTTCGCTTATGATACAGCTATGGTAACCGAGATCCTCCGTCTCGCTTTTAACGCGATAATTTAATACGTCTTCAGCTTCCGACAGAATATTCTGCCAGTCTTCCTGCGTTATCTTATCAGAGACCATCTCGTCGAACGTCAGATCTGCATCGGGAATTTCCGCCCATACTACGTCGCACGATATGAGCGCACCCGACAAAGCGACAAGCAATAACGCCGCAACGATAAATAAAAACTTTTTCATAACTGCTCCCTCCTCGGTTTTACGATATATCAAAAAGAGAATTCTGTCAATACCCCTCTCCCGCCCCTTCCTTAAGTAAAGCTATGATTTCCGCACGAAAAAACCACAAAAAAACGGCTCCCTTTCGGAAGCCGTCTGTTTTTGTCGTTATACGTTATTACTCTGCAACGTAGGGGAGCAGAGCCATAACTCTCGCGCGCTTGATAGCCTCTGCGAGAAGTCTCTGGTGCTTTGCGCAAACGCCGCTCATACGCCTGGGAACGATCTTGCCCTTTTCGGTGATGAACTTACGCAGTTTTGCAACGTCCTTGTAATCGATCTCGGTAGCCTTGTCTACGCAGAAGGTGCAGACCTTTTTGCGGGGAGCCTTTCTTGCCGGTCTCTTAACAACTTTTTCTTCGCTCATTTTTATATCTCCTTATAATCAGAATGGTAAATTGTCGTCGGACGGCTCGACCTCTTCAAGCTTGGTCACGTCCGAACGCGAGGATCTGCTCTGCTGAGGAGAGTCCTCTCTGCTGCCCGACGGAGAAGAAAGGAATTCAACCTCGTCGGCGGTAACTTCGACCGAAGTGCGCTTAGCGCCGTCGTTACCTTCGTAGTTGCGGATCTGGATGGAGCCTACGACTCCTACTTTTCTGCCCTTGCTGAGCGATTTAGCGCAGCTTTCTGCGATACCTCTCCACGTGATAACGTTGAAATAATCGGCCTCGTTATTCTCTTTGCTGAATCTTCTGTTGACCGCAATCGAGAACCTGCAATAGCTTACGCCGCTGGGGGTCGTACCGCTTTCAGGGTCTCTGGTAAGATTGCCGATAAGAATGATCTTATTCATAAATCCTCCCTATTACTTGCGGACTATCATAAGTCTGACGATCTCGTCGACGATACGACCGAGACGCGTGATTTCCGCGGGAACGCTCGCAGGAGCGTTGAACGTGGTCAACACGTAGTAGCCTTCGTTCTTGAAGTTGATCGGATAAGCAAACTTACGGGTGCCCCACTTGTCCAGGCTGACTATTTCGCCGCCCGCACCGGTAACAACCGCTTCGATCCTGTCGATAACAGCCTGCTTGCCTTCTTCAGTCACGTCGTTGTCGATGATGTACAAAAGCTCGTACTTGTTCATAGAAACCTCCTTTTGGTCTGATGTCTTCCCGTCTCAGGGGAAGCAAGGATTTTGAAAATATATTCAAAATTGCTAATATACTATAGCACATAGTATTTTTTAAGTAAAGCGATTTAAAGCGTTTGCCCGCAAATTTTTTATTCTTCTTTGTCGTGTCCGGCGTCGTCTGACGGCGCGTTTTGGAGATTTTCGCCCATTTCAGCGCGTTTTTCTTTCTTTCCGTTTTCAGGGAACGGGCACATTCCCGCCTTTCTCGCCGCCGGGATAAGCACCTTTGTAAGAGGCGGAAACAGAAGCGGAAAAACTATAAGATTGCAGACTATCTGAACAATATAAAACACCGCGCCCCTTGCGTAGATTATAGAAAAACGGTACCAGAACCTGTCGAAAAAGCCGCTGAAAAGCCCCGTATCGACCAAAGAGGTCTGCACTCCGAAAAGAGTCGTCATCACCGCCGCGATCAGCGTAATTATCCACCTGTTTTTTACTTTCAGGCGCGCTGAAAGCATAAAGACCAGCGCGACCGCGGGCCAGTGGATGAAATAAGATATCACCCACGGACCCACGCCGAATATCGCAGTCTCTATACCGCAGAATACAAGCGCAGCTACCACCCCGCCCGCGCCGAGACAATAACCGTACACGGCGCAAAGAAGGGTCACGCCTTCTACGTTGGGCACAGCGTTGAGCGCAAACTTGACCGCCTCGATCGTCGCGGCGGCAAGCGCCGTCAAAGCTATCTGTCGGGTAAGCATTCTGCCCGCTTTTAAAAATCTCTGCTTTTCCAATTTCCCGATAAAAGACTTAAAGTCTCATCAATAACTGTCCACTCTTATAAGGATGATGCAATTCTCTTCAACGCTCATCTGAGATATTCCTACGCCTGACGACGTAAGGCTTGCGCCTTCGTATTCGATAGTAGTAGCATATGCATCCACGCCCTTATCCTTTTCGACGGACGTAAACAGTCTTACGTATTCGTTCGCCTCGGTGGGCTGAACGCAACCGATGGAAGTGAGATATTTGCCATAGCTGCTTTCTTCCCAGCTTACGCTGACGCCGTGATTGCCGACCAGCTGCATTATCGCGGCTTCGCCGTTGAGCTGTCCTTCGAGAAGCGCAATGTCTATCGTATAGACCTGCGCTTCGCCCTCTTTGGGCATAAGCACAACTTTAAAAGTACCTTCCTGAGCCGCGGGGGTCTTTTCGTCGTCTGTGCAAGCCGCGAACGCGAAAACGAGACTGAGCGCGAGCACTACGGTAAGAACTACCGCTAAAATTTTCTTTTTATTCATAAATACTCCTTTTCCGCTTACGGCAATTTTACGCCGCGCGGTAAATTTTATTGCAATTTAAAACGCCGTTATAACGCTTTTTGAGTAAACAAGCCTTTTTCGCGCGGTTTTCAGCGTAAAACGCGCGTTTACTCGTCCGTGTGTTTCAAAAGGCGTATCCGCAAAAGATCGGAAAGAAAAGAAAAGCCGCTTTAAAGGCGGCGGAAAACAAAGCAAGCTGCGGCGCGTATCGCGTGCGCCGTGAAAGCCCGTGAATCTCCCTCCGAAATTCCGCTTGTACTCTTTGTCGGCAGGTCTCCTGACTTACGGCAAAATTCTGCGCCTTCCCCTTTTCAAGTGGCATAATGCAAAACCTTAGCGCCGCTGACAGTAGCGGGGGCTGTACGGGTCTTTCACCCGTTTCCCTTTTAATGACCGCCGCGCGGTCAACCTGACAAAGACAATTCCCCTTTCGGGTATTTTCTTTTACGATTATAGCAGAGCCAGAGCCTTTTGACAAGCGTTGCAAGAGCGGCTTTTATATATTATGATATATTGGTCATATTAAAATGCCGGTATCCGCGCGAAAAACTTATGCACAATTTTGCTCGGGCACAAAAAAGACGGAGCGTAAAAACGTTCCGTCTTAAAATTCTTTTTGTTTTCGCAGCGTATCTGCCGCCTATACCAGACCAGGCTGTTCAAAGCGGTAAATTTACGTAGCTACCGCGTTAAATGCCTTGATAATATGATCAAATGCCGCAACTTATCTTACGATAAGAGATCTGCCCGTCATCTCCTTGGGTATCTCAACGCCCATAACGTCGAGCATCGTGGGAGCGATATCGCACAGCTTGCCGCCGTCCGCGAGAGCCTTTACACCGTCCGCGCCGATAACGAGGAAGGGAACGGGATTGGTCGTATGCGCGGTGAACGGGGTGCCGTCCGCTTCGAACATATAATCCGCATTGCCGTGATCTGCGGTAAGGAGCGCCTGACCGCCTACGGACAGTATCGCGTCGATGACCTTCTGAACGCATTCGTCTACGACCTTTACAGCCTTTTCAGCCGCAGCCATAACGCCTGTATGACCTACCATGTCGCAGTTTGCAAAGTTGAGTATCATGACCTGGTACTTGCCGCTCTTTATCTCTTCCACCGCTCTGTCGCATACCTCGTAAGCGCTCATTTCGGGCTTCATATCGAAAGTGGCGATCTTCGGGGAATCGATAAGGATCCTGTCTTCGCCGGGGTTAGCCGCTTCTACGCCGCCGTTGAAGAAGAAGGTGACGTGAGCGTATTTCTGCGTTTCGGCAATTCTGAACTGCTTTATACCCTTCTTTGAAAGATACTCGCCGAGAGTGTTCACGTAAACCTCGGGTCTGAAAGCGACGTCGAGGAAATCGTTGAACTTCACGTCGTACTGAGTGAAAGAAACGTAGACAGGCGCGAGGAATCCCTTCTTCCTTTCGAAAGACGGGAAATCGGGCATGATGAACGCGCGGGATATCTGTCTTGCTCTGTCGGGTCTGAAGTTGAAGAAGATAACGCTGTCGCCCTTGTCGACGGTAGCGACGGGAGCGCCGTTTTCTGTGATCACGACGGGAACGACGAATTCGTCGGTGACGCCGTTTGCGTAGCTGTTTTCCATCGCCTGTACGGGATCTGTCTCAAAAACGCCTTCGCCGTCAGCGAGCGCCGCGTAAGCCTTTTCCACTCTGTCCCAGATATTGTCTCTGTCCATAGCGTAAAATCTGCCGCTTATCGTAGCGATTTTACCGAAATTCTCTTTCTTCATAAAATCGACCAGCTCTTTGATAAAGCCTTCGCCGCTCTTGGGCGGAACGTCTCTGCCGTCCATGTAGCAGTGGACGTAGACCTGATCGAGTCCGCGCTGTTTAGCCATCTTTATAAGCGCGAAAAGATGGTTGATATTGCTGTGAACGCCGCCGTCGGACAAAAGACCCATGACGTGGAGTTTTTTGCCGTTTTTCTTCGCGCTGTCCATAGCGTTTACGAGCGCGGGATTTTCAAAGAAATCGCCGTCTTCTATAGACTTGGTTATTCTGGTGAGTTCCTGATAGATTATCCTGCCCGCGCCGATATTCAGGTGACCGACCTCGCTGTTGCCCATCTGCCCTTCGGGGAGACCGACAGCGAGACCGCTTGCGTTTAACTGAGTAAACGGATATTTCTTTTCGAGAGCGAGCACGTTGGGAGAAGTTTCAGGCGAAATAGCGTTGTTTTTGCCGAACTTGTTGATGCCGTAGCCGTCCATTATTATAAGACCGGTAAATTTCATATCTATACCTCATTTGCCCTTGCGGGCTCAAAATTTTTTTCGCTGTAATTGTAGCACACGCGGATATTTAAGTCAACGTTTTGCACGGGCAACGCGCGGGCGCGGTCATTTAATGAAAATATCGTCGCCGAGCTCAGTCACCGTGGACGGGATCTCTACTTCTCCGAGAAGGTCGCAATACGCGAACGCGCGGGTTCCTATCGCGGTAAGTCCTTCGTTCAATACGACTTCGGAAAGAGAGCCGCAGTACATGAATGCGTTTTCGCCTATCGTCCTCAACGACGACGGACAGACGAGAGAACTTAAAGCCGCGCAGTTTGCGAAAGCTCCCGTTTTTATCTCCTCCACTCCTTCCGACAAACTTATATCCGCAAGCTTTTTACAGTTGTAAAACGCGAATTCTCCTACACGGGCGCAAGAAATCACAACTTCTTCGAGATAAGCCGCGCCCGAAAAAGCGTAAGCAGCTATCTGAGCCGTTCCGTCGCTTACCGCAAACGATACATCTTCTTTATATGACGGATAAGCGATGAGCTCAGTCCTGTCCGACGAGTACAGAACGCCGCCGTCCGATACGAAAGCCGTATTTCCGTCCGCCGCTTTTAACGCAGTCACGGCGGTATCGGCAAAAGCGCCGCCGCCTATCTTTGTCACGGTTGAGGGTATCGTTACCTCTCCGCAAAGCGCGCTTCCCGCAAACGCGAAAACGCCTATGCTTTCAAGCGAACCTTCCTCGAATACCAGTATTGAAAAACCGACCTTACCGTCAAGACAATACAAAAGGTAATCGGGCAGAGAGACGACCTCATTGCCGACTTTAAAAGTCGAACCGTCCGTACCCGCGCCCTTGAAAGCGGTGCCGCTTATGCCCTGCGAAATTGCGTTCGCCGCGCGGTATTCGACAAGAGCGAGCGACGCGCAGTACGCGAATGCGTCTCTTCCGAGATAAGTCACCGCAGACGGAATGACGACGCTTTGTATCGCGGTTGCCTTAAACGCTTCTGCGCCTATGTAAGTCACCGCGCAGTTTTCAGCAAACGAAATGCCTTTAAGATATATCTGCCCCGCTCCCGTAGCGTCGAACAGCCTTGCGGGTATACTCTCAACGCTTTCCGCAACGTTCAGGACGAGACCGCTCACGCTTCCCGCACCGTCGAATATACGGTTATCCTTTACGAGGGCGCTCAATTCCGCCGCGCAGAAATCGACCGTTTCAGCGTTCGCGCAACCCGCGAAAGCTCCGTCGCCGAGGTAAGTCACACTCTGAGGCACGGGCAAAACGGTAAGCGCCGCGCAGTTTTCGAACGCGCCGCTACCGATGCTCGTAACGCTCTCAGGCAAAACAACGCTTTCAAGATAAGTGCACCCCGCGAAAGCGCGGTCGCCTATTTTCGACAGACCGTCGGGTACAACGAGCGAAGTTATGTTGAAGCCCTCGAACGCGCCGTCCTTTATCGCGGTCATGCCGTCGGGAATTATAAGCTCTTCCCCGTCCTCTCCGAGGTAAGTTATTATCTCTTTTCCAGTCGCGTCTGTCACGAAAAGACCCTCAGAAGAATACGCGGGATTTTCTTCGTCGAACTCAACGCTTTCAAGCATCGTCAGGTCGTCGAAAGCCGCCCATTCTATATCCGTGCAGTATTTGCCCGCTTTTACGCTCTTTATGTTCGGAACGCGCGAGAACGCGCCCGCCTTTATCCCCTCTATCGCAAAGTTTCCCCATTGAGAAGGAAGAATTATGCGGTCAAGCGGATACGCGGCAGATACCACTGAAACGTACAGTTTACCGTTTTTGATGAGAAGAGTCAGATACGACAAAGTGAAAAGTCCGTATTCCTCTTCCGTCGCTTTCCTCAGACTCAGAGTAACCGTCTCGTCCTTCGAAACGGCGGTATAGTTGCCTTCGGCGACCAAAGTATACAGGACGTTGTCCACTGCCGCGAACTGACTCAACGGCAGAACGGCGTCCTTGCCTTCCTCGACTTTCTGAGTAGCTATTACCTGCCCGTCCATTACGAAAGTCACGGTATATGTCTTTACCTCAGGCTCTTCGGGAGTTTCGTCTCCGCCGTCCTCTCCGTCCCCGTCTCCGTCGGGGTTTTCTCCTTCGTCTCCGCCGTCGCCTCCGTCGGGCGGCCAAGGCTTGTCTATCTTATTCCACGCAGCGTAAAGCGAGATATCCGTCTTGTTTTCTGAAGCGATGAATTCCTCGTACACGAAAGGAGTGATTAGTTCTTTTTCGTAAAACCAGCCGACGAAAGAATAACCTTCTTTTTCGGGGTCTTTGGGCATGGCGAAAGCTCCGTCCTCTGTACAGAGCGCGATCCCGTACAGAGTTCCGTCAGAATAAAAACTTATTTTGACTGAAGTCGTTTCCCCGTCGGTATCTCCCGCTCCACCCTGCGGGATATCGGGAATATCGGCTTTTTCGCAACCCGAAAGTCCCGCGGCGAATGCCGCTAAGACAGCGACGATTGTAAGAAGCGCTAAAAACTTCTTCATAAGCTCTCCTTTCGATCAATACAAACGGGAGCGTCCAGAGTCCCGCTGTTTTTTACCGCGTTTACGAGTTCGTCAAGGCTTTTAGCGGCGAACACGTCCAGCTTAAGCTGTTTGCCCCCTCTCAGTCCTTTACAATAATACGCGACGTGTTTTTTCATATTGTTGACCACGTACGTTTCGGAATGAAAAGAAGAAAGTATCTCTATATGTTTAAGAACGATATCCCTGACCGTGGCGTACCCGAACGGAGCGCCCGTGATCTCGGCAAATATCTGAGGAGCGCCCAACGCGCCGCGCGCAATCATCACCCCTGCCGCGCCCGTATGCGCTTTCATCTCTTCATAGTCCTCTTTATTGTATACGTCGCCGTTCGCGATAACGGGTATTTCGACCGCGCGGACGACCTCCGCTATGTAATCCCTGTCAGCCTTACCCTCGTAAAACTGTTCCCGCGTCCTGCCGTGGACTGTGATCGCCGCCGCGCCTGCGTCCTGCATATGTTTAGCGAAATCGACACCCGTACGAGAATTTTTCTCAAATCCTATCCTGAATTTCACCGTTACGGGTTTACCTGCGCGCCTTACAGTCCTGACTATTTCAGCCGCAAGAGACGGATTTTTAAGAAGCGCGCTTCCCTCGCCGTTGGACACTATCTTCCTTACGGGACAGCCCATGTTGATATCTATTATATCGAATTTTTCCAGCGCCTTGCTCTCTGCCGCGCGCGCCATTATTTCAGGCTCGCTGCCGAATATCTGCACCGCCGTCACCCTTTCGCGAGCGGTGGTATGCAGAAGGTCTTCCGTATGTTCGTTGCCGTAGATGAGTCCTTTTGCGGACACCATTTCGGTATAGGTCAGCCCCGCGCCCGCTTCGGCGCAAAGAGACCTTAATCCTACGTCGCTGTATCCCGCTATCGGAGCGAACAACGCGTCGCTTGACAGAGTTATGCCGTCAATCTTCATTCTTAGCCTTTCTCCACAGTTCGTCCAGTTCTTCGGCAGTGCACTCGTTCATCGGCTTTGCGCAATGCGCCTCAACGTACGAAAAGCGTTTGCAGAATTTTTCGACCGCAGCGACGAGAGCGACCTCGGGTTCGACCTTTAAAAGCCTGAGAACGTTGACCGCCGCGAAAAGTACGTCGCCGCCCTCTTCCTCTCTCTTTTCGGGAGTTGCGGATAAGAACTCCTCTATCTCCTCGGTCAGCTTTTCAGCCGCGGCTTTGACGCCGTCGAAATCCATGCCCGCCTTTGCCGCCGTCTTCTGTATCTTGTATGCTCTCGTCAGCGCGGGCAGAGAGTGAGAAGTCTTGTCCATCTTGTCGGTAAAGGACGTATAGTGTTTTTCCTTGCCCTTAGCCCTGTCCCAGGCGGCGAGACCCTCTTCGGCAGTATTTGCGACGACGTCTCCGAAAACGTGCTCATGCCTTCCTATCAGTTTCTTGCAAAGCGCGGTCGTCACGTCGCGGACGCCGTATTCGCCCGTATCCTCTCCTATAACGCAATGAAAGACCGCCTGCAAAAGCACGTCGCCCGTCTCCTCGGTCATATTGTCGATATCGTTGTTGTTTATCGCGTCGACGAGTTCGTAAGCCTCTTCGATCATATTCGCGCGTATGCTCTCGTGAGTCTGCGCCCTGTCCCACGGACAGCCGTTTTCGCCGCGCAGTCTGTAAAGAAGCTCCACAACGTCGCAAAAATTGTAGCGGTTTTTCTTAAGATACTCCCTTGGCGGACAATATACCGTCGTAGCGTAGTCGAATTTTCTGCCGAAATCCATCTCCGCGACCGTAGTCTTTTTACCCGAAACGTAAATTTCCTGTTCCTCTCCGACAAGGTCGATGAGTCTCAATTTGACCTCGGACGCCATATACTTATCGTCTACGTCCGTGACGACGAGAGGCAGATTGCCGTCGAAATCGAAGCTGCGGTCTGAGATAAGGTCGTACGCGCTCAGAAACACCGCGCCCGTAGAAAATCCCGCCGCCGTCACGGCGCGCGATACCGACGGATATACCTTTATATCCGCGCGCGAAGAAAGAAGCGCGACCGACTTGTCGTCGTAACCGCTGCCGTTCACGCAATAAACCGTCTTTCCTTTCTGAGAAAGAAGCCTTTCGACTATTTTTTCGTCGAGATCGTCGAAATCTTCGGCGCTGTCGTAGATATCGTCCATAGTGACGACTTCGCGCCCTTCAAAATATTTAAAAGTATCCGTCTTCGCCGTCTTTACGAAAACGTGTTTAGCCTTGCCTATCGCCTCAGCGCCTTCCAGCGTGATCTGCCCTTTACGGCATCCCAACCCCACGACTTCTATCATTGTCCTCTCCTTTGCCGCCGCGCGCGAAAACCGCCTTTATCCCTTCGCTGCCGAAAGCCTTCGTCGCCCAGAGCAAAGCGAAGTAGACGGCGGAACCTGTCGCCGCACCGACCGCAAGCCGCGCCAGCCTGTGAGTGAGCGTGAGCGCGACCGCCTGTATACATACGCTCATTATAACACCGCTCAAGGCAATTTTGCTACCTGTTTTGACAAGCTCGCTGTTTTTTCCTGTGAGTTCTACGTATCTGACCGCAGAAAGCGCCGCCGCGAGAGCGTACATGGCAAGCTGAGAAAGCGGCGCGGCGACTATGCCTATCCGAGGCAGAAGGAGCACCTGCAAAGCCGTTTTGAACGCGACCGATGCCGCGAGATATATTGCCGCGCTCCTTCCCGATCCGAGAGCCTGCAATATTCCCGACAGAAGCTGAACGAGAGAAGCCGCGACTACGTTTACCGACTGCCACCTGAGGATATCTGCGGCGCGAATGCTTTCATCGGACGAAAATCCCGGGTAAAGCAATCCTATGACGTCCTCTGCGAATACGAGAAGCGCGAAAAAACAAGGCACGGCTATCGCGAGGCAGGCGCCCAGCGTAGTTCCCGTCACCCTGTTCACCTTTTCGTACTCTCCTTTAGCAACGCCCGAAGAGACCTTTGGTATCACCGCGACAGAAAGAGAAACGGCGATGACCACGGGAAGATTTACCACGGTGCCGACCGCGCCGCTGTATAAGCCGTAAGATGCCGTCGCTTCCTGAGCCGAAGTCCCGCCCGCGATAAGAAGTCTTACTATCAAAAAGCTGTCCAAAAATCCCGAAACGGGAAGTACGAGCGCCGCCGCCACTATCGGAAACATAGTGCCGACAATATCGAAATATATTCTTTTATCTACACGGACACATAAAAACTTTTCTTTACCTATATCTTTGCGATAGCACGCCGCCATAAACAGCAAGCCGAAAAATTCGCTTGCCGTAACGGCAAAAAGCGCGCCGTAAACCGCGGCGGTCACGCCGTATTTCGCAAGAGCGTAAGCCGTAGACAGACCTACGGCGAGCTTGACCGCCTGTTCCGCAGCCTGAGAAAAGGCATTGGGGGTCATTCTCCCTTTGCCGATAAAATAGCCTTTGTAATATGCCGCCAGCGTGACGGCGAAAACAGCGGGCGCGACGATAAGATAGCCTTTCCACAGCCCCGCTCTCATCTGAAGCGCCGCAACGGGATAAGCCATAAGCGAAGTAAAAGCGACGCCCGACAACGCGAGTACAAGCGTAATCTTTTTGGACGCCGCGCGCGTAAAAGGAATGTCCGCGCCCAGCGCGTCGGCATAAGCAACATACCTCGCGACGACGGTCGGCACTGCCGCGCCCGTCAGCGTTAAAAAGAGGGCATAGACGGGGAAAAAAGTCTGGTAAAGCCCTATGCCCTCCGCTCCCAGCACGTTGGTCAGCGGCACGCGGTAAAAAGCGCCGATCACCTTTGCGGCAATACCCGCAAAGGCGAGCCACGCGGTAGAACGCAGCACAGAGCGGCTGCCCGCTTTCTTCATTATTCCAGCGTAGCCGCGATAAGGTCGGCGGCAAGCGCGCACAGTCTGGCTTCCGTCGCCGATATGGCCGCGTCCGAACACAGCACGACGCCGCCGTAAAGGTCGCCGCCCACGATGAGCGGCACTATATGCTGGTTCTTGCAATTGGCAGGTACGTCGCTGACTATCTGCACGGGATAATCGGGTGCTCCCGCCTTTCTGAGGTCGAGCACGTCGTAAAGCTTATCACTTATATCCTCTCCGACAAGCTCTCTGAACCGCGCGCCGCTTGCGCCGAGCACGGTAGAGCTGTCGCATATTACCGCGCCCTTGCCCGTAGCGCGGCTGAGCGCGTCGCAGTAAGCCTGAGACACGTCCGCGCCCGAAGCGAGCGCGCTGTACCTTCTCAGCACGAGAGACTTATCCCCCGTAGTGAATATTTCCATCTGTTCGCCCTCTTTGAGCCTGAGGGTTTTTCTGATCTCTTTGGGTATGACAACTCTGCCGAGTTCGTCAATACGCCTGACAATTCCCGTTTCTTTCATTTCTCCTCCGCATTTATCGCGTTTAGTATCTTCATGCAAAGGATAAATATTCTGAAGAAATATGCTTTAACTTTGTTCAGACGGCAATACTATCTCTGAGACGTCGTATCCGTGGTAGCCTTCCATCTGGTAAATTGTTTTTGTGTTGTACTCAGAATTGTATGCGTAGACCCTCATATACTGCGCAGGAACATATAAGTGGAAATCCTGATATTGCGTTGTAAAGTCGGGATATAGCGCCTTCTGAGGAGTTCCCGAAAGCAGAAGGATCGCCTGAAGATTGTCGAAATCGCCTATAAATTCGCGCGTAGTCACGTTTCCTTCTACTGCGAGCGCGCATACGGACGCAATCCCGTCCGCTACCAGACTTACGGAGCAACAGAGATCGCCTCTTATCACGACCTGATATATATCTTCAATTTCCTCGAAAGTCATATCCAGCCCGTCCGCGAAGGTAAGGTCTATCACGAGATCTGCGCTTTCGGACATATGAGCTCCCGCGAGTTTTCCGTTTTCTTTGCGGATAAGCGACGATCCGCCTTTAAACGTTGCGCTGCCGTAAGGAACAACATAATTTTTTGCGATCACGTTTACGAAAGAATAATCTTTTTCGTTCACGTACACGGTCAGCGCAGGCTTGACGGGCGCGGAAAATTTTACCTTAGTCACTTCCTGTCCGTCAACGGTGAAAGGCAGATATATCTTATTGAGATCCTGAGTATCGACAATCAGCGTTCCGTCAGCGAAAGTGATCCCTGCTACATTGCGTACGTCTGCGTAAAGCGTGACGTTTCCCTCGCCTACGACGTCGGCGGAAAAATCCCAGTGTCTGCCTTTTGCGGGACAGTACCAGCCCGCGAAGATCACGTCGGAAGGGAAAGTTATTTCAGGTTCAGGCAAAAGTCTTCCCTGCACAGCCGTACACGAAAACACCTTGTCGTCGTAAAATACGAAATCGACGGCGGACGACGGATATACGCGCGCTATTTCGAGCATTTTCTCCTTTACGACTTCGCCCAAAGAGTTTTCTATCCTGTTGAAAATATCTTCGATCATATCGTTGAGTTCACGTGCCTTTTGCGTCTGCGCGGCTACTTCTCCGTTCAGATTTTCTGCAGTCAG
>DVNX01000024.1 GCA_018714045.1 Candidatus Ornithoclostridium faecavium | reverse complement strand
GGTATCTTCTCGCGTGCTGCAAGGCGGGAGATAAACAGCAGGCAAACAAAGTATTAAGGTTGCTGAATCCCGTTGAAAGATGCTGCGACAGCGATAAAAACGCGGCGTACAAGGGCGAGCCGTACGTTCTTGCGGGAGACGTCTATACGAATAAAGACAACGTAGGGCGCGCGGGATGGACGTGGTATACGGGCAGTGCGGCGTGGCTTTACAAAGTGATCGTCGAAGAAATGCTCGGAGTTAAAAAGCGCGGTGAAACTCTCGAATTTTCTCCGCCTATGATCGACAACGCCGAAAGAGTGAAACTAAGATACGAATACGAAGGCACGCTGTACGTCATCGGATTCGAAAATACGGGCAGTCGAGGGATAAGAACGGGCGGCGTGAATTATACAAACAGTAGCGTTCTGCCCCTTAAAAGGCAACGCGGAGAGGTCAACGTAACCGTACTTTTTTAGGCGATATGCGTCTTGCCCTTGACAAGCGTGCGCGTCAAAATTATAATGAACGTGTATGGACAGTTTATTCGATTTTAACGTTAACGCTTCCAAGCCGCTTGCGGAGAAGATGCGCCCGACGACTCTCGACGACTTCGTAGGTCAGCAGCATATCGTCGGCAAGGGCAGTCTTTTGAGAAGAGCAATTCTCGCAGACAAGCTGGGAAGCTGTATTTTTTACGGCCCTCCCGGGTGCGGAAAGACCACTCTCGCGCATATCATCGCTTCGACGACAAACAGCGCTTTCGTTCAGATGAACGCAGTCTCAAGCGGAGTCGCGGACGCTAAAAAAGTAATAGAGGACGCGAAGAACAGGCTCGAACTTTACGGCACGCGCACCTATCTTATGCTTGACGAATGCCACAGGTGGAATAAGGCGCAGTCGGATTGCATGCTTGCGGCGATAGAGCAGGGATATATCGTATTTATCGGCTCCACGACTGAAAATCCGTACGTAAACATGACGCGTGCTATCGTTTCGCGCTGCCGCGTTTTCGAATTCAAGAGACTGAGCGAAGAGGACGTAAAAAGCGCGATGCTGAGAGCGATATCGGATAAGAAAAACGGGCTCGGCAATTACGATCTCACCGTTGAGGAAAAGGCGCTCGACCATCTCGTATGGGCATCGGACGGAGATCTCCGCACGGCGCTCAACGCTCTCGAACTTGCGGTGATGACTACAAATCCCGACAAGGACGGTAAAATAACGATAAACCTCGAAACGGCGCAGCAGTCGATACAGAAAAAGGCGCTCAGCATTGACGAAAGCACGTATTACGACATGCTTTCCGCGTTCTGCAAATCTCTGAGAGGAAGCGACAGCGACGCCGCGCTTTACTGGGCTGAAAGGCTGATACAGGCGGGTTGCGATCCGCTTTTAGTCGCCCGCCGCACTCTCGTGCACAGCTCTGAAGACGTAGGAATGGCGGATCCGATGGCTCTCGTCGTCGCTAACGCCGCCGTCGAAGCTTATAAAAACCTCGGTATGCCCGAAGGTAAGATCCCGCTTTACAACGCGATAATCTACGTTTGCGAAGCCAGCAAGTCCAACAGCGTCGTTGAAGCCATGTACGGCGCCGAAAGACTGGTCGCGGAAAACAAGGACGACAACGTTCCGCCTTATCTCAGGGACACCCATTACCATACGGATAAGGTCACGGGGTATAAATATGTTCACGACTACGGCGGCTGGGTGGAGCAGACTTATCTCCCCGAATCGATAAAGGACGCTCAACTTTATAAACCGTCAAAGAACGGAAATGAAAAAGAACTCGTTCGCGCAAAAGTGATAAAGGCGAACAAAGGATAAAATATGCTTGAAATAACCAACCTCGTAAAAAAATACAAAAACAGCGACAAACTCGCAGTAAACGACATATCTCTGACCGTGGGTGAAGGGGAAGTCTTCGGCTTTCTGGGACCCAACGGCGCTGGTAAATCCACGACAATTAAATGCGCCTGCGGCATATTGCCGTTCGACTCCGGAAGCATAAGGATATGCGGAAAGAGCATAAAGGACGAACCTATCGCCGCGAAAAAGAATATCGGCTACGTTTCCGACAACCATGCGCTTTACGACAGGCTGACCGCGAGGGAATACCTCAATTTCGTATGCGATATTTACGGCGTCGGACTGAATGACAGAAAGTCGCGCGCAGACAAATATCTTTCAGTATTCGGTCTTACCGACGCGTACGACACGCCGATAAGGTCGTATTCTCACGGCATGAAACAGAAGATATGCGTTATAGGCGCGCTTATACACAATCCTAAGCTCTGGGTACTCGACGAGCCTATGACGGGTCTCGATCCTAAATCCGCATACGAACTCAAAGAGCTGATGAAAGAGCACTGCAAGGAAGGCAACAGCGTATTCTTCAGTTCTCACGTTCTCGAAGTCGTTGAAAAGGTATGCGACAAAGTCGCTATTATCGACGACGGAAAACTGGCGACTTCGTTCGATATCGCAGACCTTAAGGCGATGAAAGACAACAAGTCTCTCGAAGACGTATTCCTCTCTCTCACGGAGGACAAACCCGAAAACGGAGAGGTGAAATTCGACTGATGAAACAGTTTATCGCGCTTTTCAAACTGAATTTCAGATATTATACGTTGCCCGACCTTTCGGATAAAAAGTCGAGAAACAAGTATATCGCGCTCATAGCGGTGATGGCGCTGTGCTTTATATTGCCGATAGCGGGGTTGTTTATGACCCTGTATACTACGGCTACGCTCGCTTTTCAGCAGGGCGGCACCGTAGAGATGCTTTCGGGCGTGTTCAGCGTGTCGCAGATCACGGTGCTGTTCCTCAGCGCGTTTCCTTACATTTCTTCGATGTTTTTCGCAAAAGACAACGAGATAATGCTGAATTTTCCCGTGCCTCAGATAACGGTGTTTTCGGCTAAACTTCTCGTTACATACGTAAACGAACTGCTTATATCGACGATAGTCGTGTTGCCTGCTTCCGTGATAACTGCGATAGCGGCGGCTCAGGCGGGCGTCGTTCTCGGAGCGCAGTTTTACGTGCTGATACCCGTTGCGGTGCTTCTGCTCCCGCTTCTTCCGATGCTTCTGCTTTCGATAATATCTTTTCCGATAGCGCTCGTGATACAGAAGCTGAGCAAGAGACCCGTCCTCGGCGCGATAGTCCAGGCGGTATTTCTTATAGCATTCATCGTCGGCGTTTACTATCTAAGCTATTCCACCTCTTATTCTGTCGGCAACGGAGA
>DVNX01000023.1 GCA_018714045.1 Candidatus Ornithoclostridium faecavium | reverse complement strand
TGTGTTTTTTAACGATTCTCCCTTGAAAATATTATAATATTATCTGCGCTCGCCTCGCTAAAACACTCACTAAAAATCATCGCCTGAGGGTGCCCGCAGTTTCAAGCCGGCAAATTTCTGTTGATACAAGGCAAATGCCGCAGGTAATATTAAACATATTATCAAGGCATTTAACGCAGTAGCTATGTAAATTTGCCGCTTTAAACCTTGTTCGTATTATTCTGGTCTGGTATAACTATATTTTATACAATTTCTATGCTTAAGTCTGATAAAAGTTGCAAAAAACGGCTATTTTATGATAAAATATCCTTAATTTTAAGATTTGTTTCATAGACACGGAATATACTTTACTCGAATAACGGAGGCATATTATGAAATCTCGCAACAGAATATTTCTGATCACATTGATAGCAGTATTAGCCGTATTCGTATCCGTATTTTTCGCATCCTGTATTTCAAACGGAACGCAGGGCGACTCGGCTTACGAAATAGCGGTCAAGAACGGATTTGAAGGTACTGAAGCAGAATGGCTGGAAAGCCTTAAAGGCTCCGACGGTAAAGACGGCGCAGACGGATCCAACGGAACAGACGGTAAAGACGGCTTTACTCTCGAAGAGCTGATCAATTATTATCTTGAAAACAATCCCGGCTCTACCGTAGAAGACTTTTATGCGTCCCTCGGACTGGACGTGACCCCCAGTATAACTTCTGTCGTACAGAGCGCTCTTAAAAGCTCAGTCGGAATATTATGCACGACCACTTACCGTTCTCCTCTCGGTCAGAGCGAGCAAGCATGGTCAGGATCGGGCGTGATATATAAACTCAGCGGAAATACTGCGTATATCATAACGAACTACCACGTGATATACGACAGTTACAACAATAAATATTGCGAAAACATCAAAATATACCTTTACAACCGCGTACTTGAAGACGACCTGATATCCGCGACCGTCGTAGGCGCTTCCAAGAACAACGACATTGCGGTGATCAAGGCAACTTCGGATGTTTTCCTCGATGATACCGTTCAGACCGTTAAGGTCAATACCGAAGACCCCGTAGCGGGACAGGCGACCTTCGCGGTAGGTTGCCCCACCCTTTACACCTTCTCTGTAACTTCAGGCATCGTATCGGTCGAGTCCGAATATATCACGACCGATTCTTCCGAGAACGTACGCGTTTACCGTACCGACGCGGCTCTCAACAGCGGCAACTCCGGCGGCGGTATGTTCAATGAATACGGCGAACTTATGGGCATATCCGACGCTAAATCCGCAGATACCACGGACGACAATATCTGCTATGCGATACCCGCTTCTCTCGCGATAGCCGTAGCCGACAATATCATCGAAACGGGCGGACAGCGATTCCTGATGGGCGTTCAGATGGAACTTACCGACATGAATACTTATATTGACGAAGAGGGCATAATCCGCAGCGTTTACACTTATTCCGTCTTGTCCGTAGACAAAGACTCCGCTGCTTACGGTAAAGTCGAGGAAGGCGACGTGATGGTATCCGTCGCGATAAACGACGAAGAAGGCGTAAAAATAGACACCTCTTTCAGGGCGCAGGAATATCTGATGAACGCCCGCGTCGGAGATACCGTCAACCTTACCGTACTGAGAAACGGAGAGACCGTGACGATACAGATGACTGCAAGCGAAAAATACTTCTCTGCCATCTGACAAAGGTATTTTAAATTAAATGACGCGCCCCAGATAAGGGCGCGTTTTGCTTTCAGTTTGCTTAATTTTGCTGTCCGTGTTTATTAAAGCGCGTTTATACAGCTAAAAAACGGCATTGCTCACGCTTTCAATATCTTCACTTTGCGTTTGTTCAACGATATAAGTCCGTCTGCCTGCATGCGAGAAAGTTCTCTCGTCATCGCGCTTCTGTCCGCGCAGATATACGCTGAAAGACGTGTCAGCGACATAGGCAGATCGAACTCCTTTCCGTTGCTTTTCGAGATGATACGGAAATAGTACATGAGTTTTTCTCTCGTCGTCTTTTTGGACAGTATCTCTATCCTTTGACTCAGAGACAAAGTCTTTTTGGCGATAAGCCCGAACATATTCGAAACCAGTCTGCTGTGGTGCTCGCAGGCGTTTTCGCAACGCTTTGTTATCTGTCCGTATTTTATGAACATTACCTTTGAATCGTCCTCTGCAACTACTTTCACGCTGTCACCAGCTTCGTTGGAAAAAGCAAGCGCTTCGCCGAAGATATCCCCTTCCCCGAATAGTTCCATCACCGCGACCTCTCCGTCCTCGTCCGTACGCATCATCGACGCGCTGCCTTTAAGTATGACGCCGACGTCGTCGCCAGTATCCGAATAGTCGCAGATAAGCTCTCCTTCCTTAAAATCCTTTATCTTTGCGCCGAAACACGCTACCATTCTCATCACTTCTTCGTCCGAAATTCCTTCAAACAAATCTATTTTTTCAAATTTCATATTTTTCCTTAAAATGTTGCATTTGCAACATATATTTATTCGATAATTATGTTATATTATTAGAGGTTAAAAGTAAAGCAAATTTAAATAATAATTACGGGAGGATATGAAAATGATAAAAGTCAACGTTTCGGGCGGATCGCTCGATCAGAAAGAAATAGACGCGTATATCGATCACGGCAAGAAAAAATACCCCGATAAGAATATAGCGCAGATGGATATAACGGTCGACGGCGATTACGTCGATATCAAATATACTTTCGAAAACGTACCGTTCGAAAGGATACGCCGTATTACGGGTTACCTCGTCGGCACTCTCGACCGCTTCAATAACGCAAAACGCGCGGAAGAAAGAGACCGCGTAAAACACGGAATTCAATAATAAGTATCATATAAGAGGAGATAAAACAATGGCGGCAGTTAAACTTTCCGACAAAATTTACAGCGTAGGGGTACAGAATCCCGACCTGCGCGTATTCGATATCGTTATGGCTACAAAGTACGGCACGAGCTACAACTCCTACGTCGTAAAGGGCGAAGAGGTCGCTCTTATCGAGGCTTCGCACGCAGATTTCGAAGGCGAATACGAGGCTAATATTCGCGAAGCAGTCGATCCTTCTAAAATCAAATACATTATATTGAATCATACCGAGCCCGACCATTCCGGAGCGCTCAGAGATCTTCTTAAACTGTGCCCCGAAGCAACCGTTCTCGCAACCGCGGTCGCGCTCAACTATCTGAAAAACATTGTCAACGAGCCTTTCAAATCCCGCCCCGTAAAGGACGGCGAAGTGCTGGATCTGGGCGGCGTAACTCTTACCTTCGCTCCCTCTCCCCTTCTTCACTGGCCTGACAGCATGTTTACCTACTGCCCTGAAGAAAAGACGCTGTTCAGCTGCGACGTATTCGGTTCTCATTACAGCAGCGAAAGCATCCTGGACAAGGACATTAAGAATGTCGACGGCTACAAGGAAGCGTTCAAAGGCTACTACGACGCGATTTTCGGACCTTTTAAACCGTTCGTAGTCGCAGGCATGGCGAAGATAGCGAAATTCCCCTTCGAAACCGTCTGCCCCAGCCACGGACCCGTGCTGACCAAGGACGGCCAACTCCCCTACGTGCTGGACAGCTATCGCACGTGGAGCAAGGTAGCAAAGAATGCGGTTAAGACCGTTCCCGTCTTCTACTGCTCCGCTTACGGCTGCACCGCGAAACTCGCGAAAGCTATCGCTGACGGCGTAAAGGAAGTTATCCCCGACGCCGCTTGCGAAACCTATAATATCATCGAAAACGATATGGCTGACATGCGCGCAAAGATAAATTCATGCGATGCTTGCGCTATCGGTTCTCCTACCCTGAATTCGGACGCTGTTCCGCCCGTATGGGATCTTCTTGCAGGCGTAGACGCAATCAACTCCCGCAAAAAGCCAGTCGCGGTATTCGGCTCTTACGGCTGGAGCGGCGAAGCCGTCCCCAACCTCATCGCAAGAGTAAACGGACTTAAAATGGCAGTCGTAGGCGAAGGCTTCAAAGTCTGCTTTGTCCCGACAGACGCAGAGCTCGAAGCGGCAAAGGAATACGGCAGACAGCTGGCATCCGCTATCAAATAAGCAAAACCTTATCTTTCGACTTACACTTTTATTCACCACAATATATAAAAAGCGCGACCTCTTAACGGAGTCGCGTTTTTTATCTCGTTTAATTGGTTTTCATAGTTATTATTGAATTTTAGCAGCTTTTTTACGATATAAAAATCCGACCAAAAGGTCGGATTGCTTTTACGGATAATTTTGAAAAAATCAGGTTTTAAACCGCTGCCGCGAAGCTGCAAGCCTCACAACAAAGAAAGTATTACTTGTTTGCCGCCTGCTTGCAGTAGTCGACAACCTTCTTTGCTATTTCGCTGCGGTCGATGACCTCTTCGAAGCGGACGGGTCTTTCCTTGAGACCGCTGAGCGGCTCGGGGATCTCTTCGCCCGTTTCCTCATTCAGCTTTTCAGTCGCCTCGAACGCGTCGTCTATCCTGTTGCCGCTGACAGCTTCGTAAACGTCCGCGGGGAACTTGTACGCGTTGGCGGTGGAAACGACCACGGTCGGGGTCTCGTCGCCCGTCTCGTCTGCATAGTCGCAGTAAACGCCGTAAGCGACTGCGGTGTGCGTGTCCATAAGATAACCGAACTCGTCCATTGCGAAAGCGATCGTATCCTTCGTTTCCTCATCGTCTGCGTAACCCACAGAGAACAACGCTTTGAGCGCCTTGAGCTCTTTGTCGCTCACGCTGTACTTTCCTTGCTTTTTAAGCGCGTTCATACGCTCAGCGGTAAGCTTATCGTCTCTGCCGCTGACCTCGAAAAGAAGTCTTTCGAGATTGGAAGAAATAAGGATATCCATAGACGGAGATATCGTCTTGTGGAACTCTCTGTTGATATCGTAAGCGCCCGTTCTGAAGAAATCGGTCAGCACGTGGTTGACATTTGAAGCGCAGATAAGTCTGTTGACGCCTACGCCCATCTGCATAGCGTAATATGCGGCGAGGATATTGCCGAAATTGCCGCTGGGTACGCAGAAGTTGACCTTGTCGCCGTACTCTATCTTGCCCGACTCTATAAGGTCGCAATACGCGGAAACGTAATAAGCAATCTGCGGAGCGAGTCTGCCCCAGTTGATGGAGTTTGCGGACGAGAGCTTGAATCCGTTCGCGTGTATCTCATCGTTTATCGCCTTGTCAGCAAATATATTCTTGACGGCGTTCTGAGTGTCGTCGAAGTTGCCTTCGATAGCGCATACGCAGACGTTTTCGCCCGTCTGGGTCTTCATCTGGAGTTTCTGCATATCCGAAACGCCTTTTGACGGATAGAAAACAATGATATTCGTGCCTTCGACGTCTTTAAAACCTTCGAGAGCCGCTTTTCCCGTATCGCCCGAAGTCGCGACCATGATAAGGGTCTTATCCTTTTCACCCACCTTCTTGCGCGCCGCGCTGAGAAGATGAGGAAGCATAGTAAGCGCCATATCCTTGAACGCGCAGGTAGGACCGTGCCACAGTTCGAGAACGTAAACGCCCTCATCGATATTTACGAGAGGACACGGGTCGTCGCCGTAAAAACGCGAATACGCTTTAGTCGTATAGTCTAAAAGTTCGTCGAAAGAATAATCGCTGAGCAAAAGCGAGAGGACGCGAGCCGCTCTGGTCGGATAGTCCTCTTTCGCCAAATTTATAAAATCTTCTTTACTGAGCCTCGGAAGGCTTTCGGGGACGTAAAGTCCGCCGTCGGGCGCGAGACCTCTTACGATGGCCTCGGCGCCGCTGCATTTCTCGCTTTTATCGCGAGTGCTGATATAGTTCATTTTTTACCTCAGATGATCTTGTATTTCAAAAGAAAATCAGGTAATTCTTCTGCGGTAGCGCTTACCGTAACGGTCACGGATATCGCAAGCTTGTCGGCAAGTCTGCCGAGCTCTTCGTAGAACTTCTGCATTTTATCGGGTCCGCAACCCGTGATCCTCGAAGCGCCGTCTATGTAAAGGTTGGTAAGGTCGCTTCTGCTCGCCGCTAAGCCGCATATGAACGCAAGAAGCGCGTCTTCTCCGCTCACGGGGTATTCCGTGATATCTATGAGCTTTACGTTGCGGTCGACGTCGTACATATACCTGTCGGTATCGTTGACGAAAATGCAGTCGCCCTTAGCGGTTTTAACGTCCGCGTTAGCCTTTTCAATGATACGGCTTGTCTTGCCGGAGCCTTTATTTCCGCAAATAAGATTTACCATGTTCTGACCTCCGTTTTGTTTATACTTATATTTTAGACTAAACAAAAACGGATTTCAATAGCTTTTACGAAAAATATACCTTATCCCGCATCAATACGTCTTGACGACCAGCTTTTTATGCAGCTGAGGAGACAGCGACATGATGATCGCGTCCAGCTCGTCGTCGCCCATATAAGTCGTTCTGCCGCCCTCGTACTGTTTGTCGATGACCTCTTTGACCTTGACGACGATCTCGTCGTGCTTATCGATTTTGTGTCCTTCGGGAAGCGCGTAGAAGCCGTTCATCCAGTAAGCTATGCCCGCGAGACCGCTGTGCGCGTCTACCGATACGAGCGGCGGTTTGCCGAGCAGTTTTTCGGTATTGAATATATTGTATATCTCTTCGTCCTTGAGAAGACCGTCGGCATGGACGCCCGCTCTGGTCGTGTTGAACGACTTGCCTACGAACGGAGTCTGCGGCGGGATTATGTATCCGAGTTCGTCCTCAAAATACTTAGCGATCTCGGTAATCGCTCTGAAATCTATGCCGTCGTCCGTGCCTTTCAGAGACGCGTATTCTATCATCATCGCTTCGAGGGGGCAGTTGCCCGTTCTCTCGCCTATGCCGAGCAGCGAGCAGTTGACCGAAGAACAGCCGTACAGCCACGCGGTGGTAGCGTTGGTGACGACCTTGTAAAAGTCGTTATGTCCGTGCCATTCGAGAAGTTCGCTGG
This sequence comes from Candidatus Ornithoclostridium faecavium, assembly GCA_018714045.1. Classification (GTDB taxonomy): domain Bacteria; phylum Bacillota; class Clostridia; order Christensenellales; family UBA3700; genus Ornithoclostridium; species Ornithoclostridium faecavium. Next base: position 5,607 of record DVNX01000023.1, on the reverse strand, counting down.
GTACTTCTGCGTAATATTTCAGACCGCTGATTATGCCGGGGACGCTTCTGGGAAGCGTAACGCCGGGGTAAGACAGACCGTAGCCGAGAGTATCGCACGCCCTTATCTTTATATCCATGCCGCTTTCCTTGCGGAGTTTCATGAGTTCGTAAGCGAACGGAGCGACGAAGCCGTAGAAATCGGCTCTCGTGATATCTTCGAAGTGACAACGGGGAACGATGCCCTTATCCAGCGCCATCTTGACGATATTGAGGTATTTTTCAGCCGCCTGCTTACGGGTCATATTCATCTTCTTGAATATATGGTAATCTGAACAGCTGACAAGGATACCCGTCTCCTTTATGCCCATCTCCTTGACGAGTTCGAAATCCTTTTCGTTAGCGCGGATCCAGCTGGTGACCTCGGGGAATTCATAGCCCAGTTCCATACATTTTCTGACCGCCGCTCTGTCCTTTTCGGAATACAGGAAAAACTCGCTCTGTCTCACGAGACCCTTTTTGCCGCCGAGTTTGTGCAGAAGCTTATAGATATTGACTATCTGCTCTACCGTGAACGGCGAAGTGGACTGCTGTCCGTCGCGGAAAGTCGTGTCGGTTATCCATATCTCTTCGGGCATATCCATAGGGGTCTGTCTGAAGTTGAACGCGACTTTGGGTACGGTGTCGTAATCGAAAAGGTCGCGGAAAAGGTTGGGCTGCTCCACGTCCTGCAGGAAGGGGCGCCAGTTGCTCTCGATCAATAAGTTCTTGTCTTTGTTGTACTTGATCATCTCTTTCTCCTCTGATCCGGTCTGATCTTAAAATTGTCATCTAATTATATTCTTTCCCCGACTCATGCGCCCGAAGAAAGCATTTCGTTCCTGTTTGCAAGCGCGAGCGCGTCCAGCATCTCGAACAGGTCTCCGTCCAGGAACGCGTCAAGCGAATAGAGCGTAAGCCCTATCCTGTGATCTGTCACTCTGCCCTGCGGGAAATTGTAAGTCCTTATCCTTTCGGAACGGTCGCCCGTGCCGACCAGCATCTTGCGGCTGGAAGCGTACTCCTTTTCCTGCTGGGTGCGGTAATAGTCGTAAACGCGGGATTTAAGCACTTTCATCGCGCTTTCCTTGTTCTTTCCCTGCGACTTTTCGTCCTGGCAGGTAACGACTATGCCTGTGGGCAAGTGGGTTATTCTTATCGCGGATTCCGTCTTATTGACGTACTGCCCGCCCGCGCCGCCCGCGCGGTATGCGTCTATCTTAAGGTCTTTTTCGAGTATTTCGACCTCTACGTCCTCGGCTTCGGGAAGCACCGCGACGGTGACGGTCGACGTGTGTATCCTTCCTTGCGATTCGGTTTCAGGCACTCTCTGTACGCGGTGAACGCCGCTTTCGTACTTAAGCCTGCTGTAAGCGCCGTGCCCAGTGATCATAAAGACGGCTTCTTTTATGCCGCCCAGATCGTTGGCGTTTACGTCTATCTCTTTTACCTTCCAGCGGCAACGCTCTGCAAAGCGTTCGTACATTCTGACAAGTTCCGCGCCGAAAAGTCCCGCTTCGTCTCCGCCTGCGCCCGCTCTTATTTCTATGATAACGTTCTTGTCGTCGTCGGGGTCTTTCGGTAAAAGCGCGATCTTGAGATTTTCCGTCAGTTCTTCTCTCTTTTTAAGCGCCGCGCTGAGTTCCTCTTTAGCGAGAGCGACCATCTCTTTGTCTGAGCCGTCGTCTATTATCTCTCTGCATTCGGAAACGGTCGCTTCGTTGGCGACGTATTCTGCGTAAAGATTGACGGGCTCTTCGAGAGCCGACCTCTCTTTTACGAGTTTCTGCCAGGTCGCGGTATCGGCAATTACGGCGGGATCCGAGATCTTCGCCGTGAGTTCGTCAAATCTGTTTTTCATGCTTTCCAGCTTTTCAAACACTTTTCTTTACCGCCTTTACTATTCTTTCTATCCCTTGCAGATCTTTTATTATTCCGCAGTCGTATCCCTCAAGCATCTTTACTATTTCGCGCGCCTGTCCGATGCCGCATTCGAGCAGCAGCAGACCGCCGTCTTTAAGGTGTTCTCCCGCTTCGACCGATATCTTTCTGTAAATATCCAGTCCGTCTTCTCCGCCGTCCAGCGCGAGGCGCGGTTCGTGATCCTTTACTTCTTTGTCCAGTCCTTCGATATCCGCCGTCGGGATATAAGGAGGATTCGAAACGATAATATCGAACCTTCCTTCAATATTTCCGAAAAGATCGGATAATACGAATTTCACGTCCGCTTTGTGCTCTTTCGCGTTTTCGCACGCGACAGCGAGGGCTTTTTCCGATATATCGGTTGCCGTCACCTTTGCCGACGAAAACGTTGAAAGCGCTATCGCTATACAGCCGCTGCCCGTACATAGATCGAGCGCGCGCGCGTCTTTTTTTCCTTTTAAATATTCTATACCCTGTTCAGCGAGAAGTTCTGTCTCCGGTCTCGGACAAAGTACGTCCTGATTTACGTTGATTTTCATTCCGAGAAATTCGGTATATCCCAGCACCTGCGAAAGCGGTATGCCCTTTGCGCGCTTTACTGCTATCTTTTCCATTTCGGCAAACTCGCCGTCGGTGATCTCTCTTCTCAACGCGAGCGACGCCCTTCCGCATTTAAGCACGTGGCATGCTATCCAGTCGGGTTCGCTGCCGTCCGCGTCGGTATCTTTTACGATATACGCTAAGCTTTTGAGCGCCTGTCTGAGCGGTATCACTTGTCGGTGTCTCCGTCTTTATCGGCGTCCTTATCGGCTTCTTTATCCGCTTCCGTTAAGCTTTCAGTCTCTTTTTCTTCAGACTCTTTGCTCGTTTCAGAGGCTTTGTTATTGCCTTTTACTTTTTCTTCGAACTCTTCTCTTTCTTTCAGCGCCTTTTCGTTAGCCTTTTTAGCTTCTTCGGCTTTGATATTGAGTTCGACCGCTTTCTTTGCAAGCTCTTCGTCCGTCATTTCGCCTTTCGCCGCGCTCAGCATGAGTTGCGCGCGGGAATGTTTTATATGACTGACGTATTCGTATTCTTCCTGAGGCACGCCCATGCCGATGCAGATTATCTCCTTTGCTCTTTCCTTCGAAACGCCTGACTGAACGAGCTCTTCCTCTACCTTGCGTTTCAAAAGCTTTGTATCGAATTTCTGTTCAGGTAAATTCGGGTCTTCGTCCATTGCAAGCACTGTCTTGAACGCTGCTATCGCAACTTCGACCATGCTGTCGTCGGGCTGACGGGTCGTCAGCTTCTGAAGCAGAAGACCGGGAGCCTTGAGCGCTCTGACCAGCGGATTGTCGAACTTAGCGAGAAATTTGAGCACTTCGTAGCTTACGCCCGAAACTACGGGGATCAGCGCAAGCCTTATGAGAAATCTTACCCACAGCTGACCGCTCCAGCCTGTAAGCGAAAAGATAAGAACGCTTACGACCATCGTGATAAACATAAAGGTCGTGCCGCATCTGTCGTGCACCGTCGTCATCTTCTGCGCGTTTTCTACGGTGAGCTCGAGATCGTGTTCGTAACAGCTTATCGTCTTGTGCTCAGCGCCGTGATACATATATACGCGCTTGATGTCCTTCATCGCCGAAGTCAGCGCTATATATCCGATAAATATCAGCATACGGATAAAGCCTTCGAGGAAATTCATTCCTATCTGCACGCCGACGTTAGCCTGCGCGTTTATCTTGAAAAGGCTTATCAGACCCGTAGTGATAAGTTGCGGCAAAAAGAAAAACAAGCCGACGGAAAGCGCTATTCCGATGACGACCGATATCGCCATTATAACGCTGAACACGTCGACTTTAAAGGTTTTTGCAAACCACTTTTCCGCTTTCGAAGGCTCCGCTTCACCGTCGAACACCTCGCCCGAACGCATGAGAGTACGGACGCCCGATACCATCGTGCCGAAGAAACTGAAGATGCCTCTCAGAAAAGGAGCGCGGAAAAGAAAACTCTTTTCCTCTGCGGGCTTAAGGTACTGACTTTCGATGACGATATTGCCGTTTTCGTCGCGCACCGCAGTCGCCATACTGCGCTTGCCGCGCATCATGACGCCTTCTATTACCGCTTGTCCGCCTATCGAGACGCACTTCTTTCTCATCGCATTGCCTCCGTATAAAAAAATACGGTGCGGGATAAGTCCCCGCACCATTATTATCCGATTACAGACTGTAACGTTTCTTGAACTTATCTACTCTACCGCCGGTATCAACGAGCTTCTGCTTACCGGTATAGAAAGGATGGCACTTGTTGCAAACGTCTACCTTAATGACGTCGACGTCCTTAGTGGTACCGCAAGTGAAAGTTTCGCCGCAGGTGCACTGGATGGTTACGTCATGATATTTGGGTTGAATGCTCTCTTTCATGTTCTTCACCTCACTGTTTCTTTTACGCACATACGATTATACATATTTATTTTTCGCAAGTCAAGCGTTATAAGCGGTTTTTTTGCGGATAGAAAAATTTAACCGTGATTAACGCACAAAGCCGACCTTTCACCCCTCTTTGCCCTTGCAATCACAAAAAAAATGTGCTATGATAAGTACCACTTAAAGTGTGAGGGAATTTATATGAAATCCTTGGTTTTAACTGAGCCGGGCAAACTCGAAGTCGTCGTCAACGAAGAAAAGGACGTGCCGCACGATCAAGTAAAAGTGCGTATCGCGCGCGCTTCCGTCACTTCTTCTGACTTGTCCGCTTATAAAGGAAAATCCAACTTTTATCCGATAATGCCGTCCAGAATAGCTATGGGTCTGGTCAGCGAAAGTTCGGATTTCACTCTGAAGACGGGTCAGCGCGTAATGCTTTCTCCTTACCGCAAGTCCGGAGGAACGCTTCAGGTCAGCGGCGTGGATAAGAACGGTTATCTCGCGGACTACGTGATATGTCCTCTCTCCGAAGTCTACGCGATCCCTGAAGGCATCACCGACGAATCCGTCGTATTCATAGAAGACGTAGCGCTAGCGGAAAACATAATAGAAAAACTCGACGTAGGCAAAACGCAGTATATCCTGCTCAACGGTTGCTCTTCTTTGAACTATATCGTCGGACAGCTGGCAATCTACTATCAGGCTATCCCCGTTATCATAGACAAAAACCAGGAGCTTCTCGACCTCGCTCAAGATCTGGGCATATACTATACGGTAAATCCCAACGAAGAAAACGTTTTCCAGAAGATCAAGGAGATAACCTCGGGCAAAATGTGCGACTATATGGTGCTCGACCTCGACTCTTACCCCAGCGCGGAAGGTCTGCTTTCCTGTATGAGAGAGGGCGGCAAACTGTGCTTAGCGGGTCTTGACAAAAAGACGGAAGAACTTTCAGCCGACCTCGCGCCCGTATTCATAAAGGGACTGGAGATATTCGGTCTCAACAACGGCGATGGAGAGATAGAAACGGGCATAAACATGATCGCTACAGAAGTCGTAAAGGTCGACAAGCTCGTCGAACGTATCGCCGACATATCTGAAGCGCCCGACGTGTTCGCAACGCTCGCGAAAGAACCTCCTCATGCTCTTAAAACGATAATAAAATGCTGAACAATAAAAATACAAAAGCCGCGTGAAAGCGGCTTTTATTTTTGTTGTGTAACAATAAACCACCGACTAAGTCGGTGCGTATCAAA
>DVNX01000022.1 GCA_018714045.1 Candidatus Ornithoclostridium faecavium | reverse complement strand
CACTCACTAAAAATCATCGCCTGAGGGTGCCCGCAGTTTCAAGCCGGCAAATTTTTGTTGATACAAGGCAAATGCCGCAGATAATATTAAACATATTATCAAGGCATTTAACGCAGTAGCTACGTAAATTTACCGCTTTAAACCTTGTTCGTATTATTCCGGTCTGGTATACGATTTTCCTTTTTCCTTATCGCGGAATTTTCCGCGCGGCTTATCTGCCGCTTATTTCTTTGTAATAGTTACAAAACTCGCATATATTGCATTTATCGCATTCGGGATTGCGGGCTTTGCATGTATATCTGCCGTGATGTATCAGAAGATGATGAGCCTGCGCCCATCTCTCTTTCGGGAACGCTTCCATAAGCGCCTTTTCTACGACCTCGGGCTTGTCCGTCTTAACGAAGCCGATACGGTTGGACACCCTGAGAACGTGGGTATCCACCGCGATAGCCTGACCGCCGAAAGCGACCGCATAAACGACGTTCGCAGTCTTTCTGCCTACGCCCGCGAGAGTTACGAGTTCTTCGACCGTAGACGGAACTTTTCCGTCAAAGCGCACGAGAACGTCGGTAGCCGCCTTTATTATATTTGCCGCCTTGTTTCTGTAAAAGCCGCACGAAAATATAAGTCGTTCCAGTTCGTGCACGTCGATATTCGCGAAATCTTCGGGGGTGCTGTACTTTTTGAACAGCTCCTTAGTGACTTCGTTCACTCTTTTATCCGTACACTGCGCGCTTAAGATAACGGCGACCAGCAGTTCGAAAGGCGTATCGAAATTGAGTTCGCAGACGGGCTGAGGGTGGATAATGAGCAGTCTGTCCAGTATCTCTCTCGCAACTTGCTGTTTGCCCGCCGCGACTTGCTTTTTCTCAGCCATTATTTCATTACGACGTACTGTTCTCTCTCCGCGCCGACGGATACGTAGGTTATCGGGCAACCGACCGCCTTTTCAATGTATTTGATATAGTCGAACGCCGCTTTGGGGAGATCTGAAACCTTCTTGCAGCCGCTGATATCGCATTTCCAGCCGTCGAGGTATTCGATGACGGGTTTAGCCTTGTCGAGGCGTTCTCCTCTTGGGAACTCCGTCGTCTTTTCGCCGTCGATATCGTACGCTACGCATACGGGGATCTTGTCGAGGTAAGAAAGGACGTCCAGCTTGGTAAGCGCGAGTTCATCCGCGCCCTGCATCTCAACGCCGTATTTGGAAGCGACGACGTCGAACGGACCGACTCTGCGGGGTCTGCCCGTAGCCGCGCCGTATTCAGCGCCCGCCTTGCGCAGTTCTTCAGCCTCTTCTCCGAAAAGTTCGACGGTGAAAGGACCTTCGCCGACGCAGGAAGAATAAGCCTTCATGATACCGAAAACGTTGTCCAGCTTGTACTTGGGAATGCCCGCGCCTATCGGAGCGTAAGCCGCGATGGTGTTGGAGGACGACGTATACGGATTGATGCCGAAGTCGATGTCTCTGAGCGCGCCCAGCTGAGCTTCGAAAACGATCTTCTTGCCCGCCTTTACGCACTCGTCGAGGTATTTACCCGTATTGCATACGAACGGCTTGAGTTTGTCGCCGTACTCTCTGAGCCAGTCCATGATATCTTCAACGTCTATCTTGGTGCTGCCGTAAGCCTTTTCTATAAACAGATTTTTCCATTCCACGATGGATTTAATACGCTTTTTAAGCGATTCCGGATAGAAAAGATCGCCCATCGTGACGATCTTCTTCAGGTACTTGTCGCCGTAAACGGGAGCGATGCCTCTTCTGGTAGAGCCGTATTTAGCGTCGCCCAGTCTGTCCTCTTCCAGGCAGTCCTGTCTTACGTGGTAAGGCATACATATGACCGCTCTTTCGCTTATTTTGAGGTTTTCGGGGGTGATCTTCACGCCCGCGTCGGTCAGTCTCTTCATCTCGCCGACGAGGTGCTGCATGTCGATGACCATACCGTTGCCCATGACGTTGACGACCTCGGGGCGCAGAATACCCGAAGGAATGAGGTTGAGAATGAATTTGCCCAGGTGATTGACGACGGTATGACCCGCGTTGTTTCCGCCCTGATATCTTACGACCACGTCGTAATCGCTCGACACGAGGTCGACCATTCTGCCCTTGCCTTCGTCGCCCCAGTTGATACCTACGATAGCTGTTAACATAATGTTATCTCCTTTTGCTTAGCAAAATATTTCGTATTTTATTCAGACGGTTTTCCGCCCTTTTTATCCTGTCTCTTACCGCGCAGTTCGTTCCAGTACTCCTTGACTCTGAGTCTGAAATCCTTTATTTCCCTGACCAGGCTGTTGAACGCGCCTATCTCCGCGCGCCAGAATATGATCATCGGGAAGACCGCGAGGAGCATGAACACGATATTTATCGTCATTTCGGTGGTAAGACCCGAAATTGAAAGTATGTTCCTTATAAACGACGACGTGATGGCGGCGATATAAAGCACCAGACACATCGCTATAAGATAAAGCCTTTCTTTCGTGTACGGTATGCATACCCACATCAGCACTATGAACGAAACGAGGCTGGTCACGTAGAACGCCATCGTCGACACCTGCGCTGACACGTCTATGCCGACGTTGCGGTACACGAGGCATATTATCGTGACCATAGTCGCGACCGTAAAGCCCGCCGGCAAAGCCTTTTTGAACACCTTACTCAGGAACGAACCTCTGACCTTAGAGTCGTTGGGTTCTATCGCGAGGAAGAAGGACGGCAGACCTACGAACAGACCGCTTATAAGCGTAAGCTGTATTGGTTCGAACGGATAGTTCATCTGCAATATTATCAGAAGCAGCGTCAGCAATATGCTGAACGAAGTCTTGACGAGGAAGAGCGAAGCCGCGCGTTCGATATTGTTGATAACGCGCCTGCCTTCCGCGACCACGCTCGGAAGCGCGGCGAAATCGCTGTCGAGAAGGACGAGCTGAGCGACGTTTCTGCTCGCTTCGCTGCCCGAAGCCATCGCTATCGAACAGTCAGCTTCCTTGAGCGCCATGACGTCGTTTACGCCGTCGCCCGTCATGCCGACGGTATGTCCTTTGGATTTCAGAGAGGTGACGAGCACCTTTTTCTGTTTGGGCGTAACTCTTCCGAAAATCGTGTATTTGTCGCACGCTTCGTATATCTTTTCGTCCGTATCGAGCTCAGTCGCGTCGATGAACTTATCCGCGTTCGCGAGTCCCGCGCGCTCAGCGACCTTTGAAACGGTCAGAGGGTTGTCGCCCGAAATTACCTTAAGCTCAACGCCCTGCTTAGCGAAATATGCGAGAGTGTCTTTCGCGTTTTCTCTTATCTTGTCCGAAAGCACTATGAGCGCGATCGGCTTGAGTCTTTCCCTGTCGAGGTCGTCTTTGAGCGGCTGAGTCGTTCTTACCAGTACGAGCACGCGGAAGCCCTGCGCGCTGTATTCCTTAACGTCGTTTTCGACGAGAGAATATCTTTCTTTAAGCACGAATTCAGGCGCGCCGACTATGAATTTACCTACTGCGCCGAAGTCCGCCGCGCTCCATTTTCTCGACGATGAGAACGGAACGGTAGAGACCACATCGTATTTTTCGCCGCTCTTGAAATACTGCGCGAACGCTTCGAAGGTAGATCCCTGCGCGCCGAGAGCCGCGACCATGTTAGTCATTATGTCGTCAACGTGACCGAACTTCGTCGAATATATATGCGTTTTTTCGACCTGCATGCTGCCTTCCGTTATCGTACCCGTCTTATCGAGGCACAGCATATCGACGCGCGCTAAGGTCTCTATACTGTAAAGATCCTGTACAAGCGTGCGTTTGCGCGCCAGCTTTATAACGCCGACGGCGAGAGCTATCGAGGTCAGCATTACGAGACCTTCGGGTATCATACCTACGACTGAAGCGACCGTGCCCGTAACGGCTTCGTTGATGGTAGAAGTCGTCAGCTTGTTGGTATAGAACATTAAAAGTCCCAGCGGGAAAATAGCTATCGTGACTATTCTTATTATCCAGTTTATCGAACGCATGAGCTCGGACTTCGGCTTTTTGAACTTTTTAGCCTCTGCCATGAGCTTTGACGTAAAGTTGTCCTCGCCTACCGCGGTAACGCGCGCCTTGCACTCGCCCGCCTGCACAAAGCTGCCCGAATACAGGAAATCGCCGTTCTGCTTATGCACGTCGTCCTGTTCGCCTGTAAGAAGGGATTCGTTTACTTCGCACTGACCTTCCACGACTATGCTGTCGGACGGGATCTGCATGCCCTGCTTTAGTATCATTATGTCGTCGATGACGATATCCGATATTTCGCTCTGCACGACCTTGCCGCCTCTTACCAGATCTACGTGCGGCGCCGCGATGAGCGACATTTTTTCAAGAACTTTTTTACTTCTTATCTCCTGCACGACGCCGACGATAATGTTTACGGTAACGACGCCGATGAACAGCATATTCTTGAGTTCGCCGAACACGAATATCAGCGCGGCGAGCACGAAGTTGATAAAGTTGAACAGAGTGAGTACGTTGGAACGGAAAATGCCCAGATAGGATTTTGAGACCACGTTGGGCTGAACGTTGTTCATACCTCTTGCGAATCTCTCCTGCACCTGTTCTTCGGTAAGTCCCTGCGACGGGTCGGGCTGAAGTCTTTCCAGCTCTCCCGAATATTTTATTTTGTCTTTTTTAGATTTTTTGGCTTTTACCTGCGGCTTTTCCTCTGCGATCTCTTCGTGCGCGCTTTCTTGTACAGACTCATCTGCGCTTTCAGCCTCAGCGCCCTCTTCCGCAACGGCGGGAACGATCCCTTCTTCCGACGGCGTTTCTTCAGACGGAGCGGGATTATCTTCCTTTACCTCTTCGACCGCCTCGACTTTTTCTTCCGTCTTTTTGCGCGATCTTCTCGGCTTTACGGGTTTTTCTTCAGCCGTATCTGCTTTTACGCTTGCGTCTTCTGCGACAGGCGCCGTATCCGCGACCGCGTTTTCAGAAACGGTCTCTTTCTTCGACGAAGCTTTTTTCTTAGAAGTCTTGACCTCTGCGACAGTGCTTTCCGCAGGCGATTTTTCTTCAGCGGTCGTTATTTCCTCTTTTACCTCGACGGGTTTAACGCCCTTTTCTCTGAACTGCCTGGGCGCGCCGCCCGAAGATCTTGCCGCACGCGTTCTCGCGCGCGCAGAAGAATCCGCCGCGGAAACGCTTCCCGCGGTTTTTGCTCCGTCCGTATCGGCCGTAGTTTTTTCAAGGTCAGCCGCGTTTTTAGCTTCTTTGACGACTACCTCTTTTTCTACGTTTTCCTTTTTACTTTTTTTTGTGTTCCCCATACATTAGATAATATAACATTTTTAAAATATTAAGTCAATAAATTATTGCTTTTCACGCTCTCTTTTAAAACCGTTTTCCGATACCTCTCTGACGAGCGTAAAAAAATCTCCCCGCCCTGTCGGGAGGAGAGAAAATAAGCTGTCAGTCTTAAAGTTCTTTGTTGAATTCCGTTCTACGCTTAGTCGCTCTTACGAATTCTCTTTCAAGAGTTTCTTTATCTTCATTTTCAAGCGCTTCTTTCAGCACGTCTAAGCACTTTTCGAACTCCCTTATAGAAGAAAGAAGATTGTCTTTATTCCCCAGGAAGAGTTCAGACCACAGGCTTTCGTTTATATTCGCTATTCTCGTAAGATCGCGGTAGCTGTCGCCTACGAAACGCGGTGTATCGAACTGCCTGTCGTCGCTGTTCACTAAAGCGACCGCGAGAGCGTGCGGAAGCTGAGAGACGAAAGAGATTATCTTGTCGTGCTGCTCGGGAGTAAGCCTCATCACGTTTTTGAATCCCATTTCGCGCGCGAGCCTCTCAACCGTCTCCAGCGAGCTTTTCTTATTGTTTTCTGACGGGGTTATGATAAAATTCGCGCCCTTGAAAACCCTGTCGTCGGCGTAATCTATACCCTTTTTCTCTCTGCCCGCCATAGGGTGAGCGAACACGAAATCGGTATTTGCAGGCATAAGCGCCAGTATCTTTTGCGTAAAATGCGACTTGATGCCCGCAACGTCGGTAACGACGACTCCTTCTTTCAGAAGGTCTCTTATCTTTCTGAGTTCGCCCTCGACCTGCTTAGGGTACAGCGCGATAACGACAATATCCGAGAGCGGAACGAAAGCTTCCGCCGACGTCGCCGCGTCGTCCGCAATGCCGCGTTCCTTAGCCTTGGCTACCGTATCGGGATCGCAGTCGACGCCGTACACGGTGTATCCCAGTTTTTTGAGCGCCATCGCGTAAGAGCCGCCGATAACGCCCAGACCTATGACTGTGACGACCTGTTTCTTTTCCGTCATTTTATATCCTCGTATTTTCCGCTTTTTATCATCTTTACCGCCATAACGTAGCCGTCGAAGCCCTTGCCGCATATCTGCGCTTTACATACGGGCGCGGTGACCGATACGTGACGGAATTCCTCCCTCTTGTCGATAGCCGAAATGTGCACCTCGACTACGGGCAGAATTATCGCCTTTATCGCGTCTCTTATAGCATAGCTGTAATGAGTGTGCGCGGCAGGGTTTATAACTACGCCGTCGTACTTTTCGAAAAAACATTTATGCAGACAATCGACTATGTCTCCTTCGTGATTGCTCTGAAAAAAACTCAGCTCCGTGTTCGTTTCAGCGCAATTTTTCCTTATATACGCATACAGATCTTCCAATGTGTTTTCGCCGTAAACGTCTTTTTCGCGCGTGCCCAGCATATTCATGTTCACGCCGTTGATAACCATGATTTTCACAGTTTTATCTCCTTTTCCCCGACTGTTTCAAGAAGCTTTTCAAGCCCCTCTTTTTCGTCCCCGTCATTATTGAGTACTGCCTGCGCCGAAGCGTAATATCTGCTCTTTCTCGCCGCGTATATGCTCCTGAGCTTTTCCGCTCCGTCCGACAGAAGAGGTCTTTCCGAACAGTCCGCGGTCTTAATTATATTGTCTATGTTTCTCTTTACGAACACCGTTGCGCCCGAAAGGAGCAGGATATCCCTGTTCCTTGCTCTTTTTATGACTCCGCCGCCCGTAGCGACGATAAGTCCTTTTTCAAGCGAAAGTTCGTAAAGCGCGCGGCTTTCGGCGTCTCTGAACGTCTTTTCGCCCTCTGCAAAGAGCTGAGGTATAGTCCTTACTTCCCTTTCGACGATATATTCGTCCATATCGATAAAACGCCTTCCCGTCGCCTTTGCGAGCATTTTTCCGAGGGTGCTTTTACCGCACGACATTATACCCGTAAGATAGATATTGAGTCCGTTTTTCAGCGCTTCTTCGTAAGAAAGTTTTTTGAATATCTTGGCGGAAATGCCTTCGTCGACCTCTTCGCCCCTCCATATGCTCTGCGACTTCATCGCCTGCGCGACCAGCATATAAAGACCGCCCGCGCACCTTTTACCCAGCTTCGCGCCTATGCGCAGAAACTCAGTATACATAGGATTGTATACAATATCCGCAAGCGCGTCGAAACGTGCGATAACGCTTTCTCCGACAGGGCTTTTACCCTCGTTCGGATACATTCCGACGGGAGTACAGTTGACTATAAGGCGACCTTTGAATCCTTTAGCGCATTCTTCTTCGAGAATTGCGTAACTGATAGCTCTGATCTCTTTCTCGTCCACGTTTGAAGGGTCTCTGCTGACAACGGTTACGCATGCTCCCTGCTCTTTAAGAGAATGAACGACCGACCTTGCAGCGCCGCCCCAGCCGAGCACGACGACCTTTGCGCCCGCAACGTTAATATCTCGCGACTTGAGCATCGCCGAAAAACCGTACGGATCGCTGTTGTAACCTTCAAGTTTATCCCCGACTTTTTTTACCGTATTGACAGCGCCTATCTTTTCCGCCTCTTCGGAAATGCGGTCGAGATTTTTCATGACGTCCTTCTTATACGGTATCGTCACGTTCACGCCGTCGTATCCGAGGAGAAAGTCGCGGCATGAGCCTATGTCTTCCCTTTTTATCTCCTTAACGTCGTAAACGCCTTTCTCTCCTTTGAGCGAGAAAAAGAGGTCGTGAATTTGCGGCGAGCGCGTATGTCCCAGTTTTTCGCCTATAACGCAGAACCTGTTTTTCACTTGTCCTCCTGCGGCGCGCTTTTTACGTATTCGCCGAGAAGCTTAAAGTTTATCGTCGACTTTTCGACGTAATACAGCGCTTGTATCATATCTTTGCTCTTGCAGTTGCCTTCGAGGTCGACGACAAAATAGTAACTGCCGGGATTATTCTTAAGCGGTCTGGACTCTATCTTGACCATATTTATCCCGTAACGGGAGAAAAACCTGAGCACTTTGTACAGCGCGCCCGATTCGTTATTCAACGTAAAACTCACGCTGACCTTATCCGCTTCACTGTCCGAAAGAGTCTTAGATATCACGATAAAACGGGTGAAATTTTCTCTGTCGCTGTTAATTCCTTTCGCGAGCACGTCCAGCCCGTATATCTTAGCCGCAGACTCCGCCGCTACGGCAGCGAGAGACTTATCTCCCTTTTCGGCTACCATTTCAGCGGCAAGCGCGGTATTTGCGTACGACACCAGGTTAAAGCCGCCTTTGGCTAAGAAATCGTGCGCCTGTCCGAGGGCTTCTCCCTTTGAGTAGACCGTCTTTACGTCAGATATCTTCGCGCCTTTCACGCCCAGCAGGCAGTGGTTTATCCTTATCCACTTTTCGCCGACGATAAAGCAGTTGTATCTGCCTAAGAGGTCGTAAACTTCAACTACCGAGCCGACCGACGAATTTTCGAGCGGTACGACGCCGTAAGCTATCTCACCGCTGTCGATAGCCCTGAAAACGTCCTCGAAAGAGTGATACGCCGTCAGGTCGTCCTCTTTGCCGAAATACTCTTCAGCCGCCTGATTGGAATAACTTCCCTTAGTGCCCTGATATCCGACTTTAGCGGAGCTTAAAAAAGGTTTTCTTTCCCTTTCCGTCTGTTCAACGGGATTGGTCTTGAGCTGAACCTCTTTGCTGAGATCCATGACCGCGGTCATGAAATCGCGCGCTTCGTTTGCGTAGCTTTTGTCTTTTAGCCTTGCGACGGCGAGATCAAGGACTTCTTTTTCTCTGCCGCTCTGAAGCACGGTCGCACCTGCCGCGCGTTTATACTCGGCGACCTGTTTCGCGACGTCCATCCTGCTTTCGAAAAGCGGGATCATCTCATCGTCGATGGCGTCTATTTCCATTCTGAGTTCTTTTATGTCTTTCATCTCATTCTCCGACGAACTGATATACGGCAAGCGCCGCGACCGCTTCGATTACGGGAAGCGCGCGCACGACTATGCACGGGTCGTGTCTGCCTTTAAGCGAAAGCTTTACGTTTTCGCCCGTCGCGATATTTACGGTATCCTGCTCTTTGAATATAGAAGCGGTGGGCTTTATCGCAACGTTGAATACGACGGGCATACCCGTGGAAATGCCGCCGAGAACACCGCCGTTATTATTGGTTTTCGTTACTACGTCGCCGTTTTTGTCGAACTGCCAGCTGTCGTTGACCTCGCTTCCGCGCGCCTTTGTCATCGCGTAGCCGCTGCCGAACTCGACCGCCTTTACCGCAGGCACGGAAAAAAGCAACGAAGACAGCACGCTTTCCATGCTTTCGAACATGGGATCGCCGAACCCCGCAGGCAAACCCACCACCGCGCATTCGATCCTTCCGCCCACGCTGTCGCCGTCAGCTCTCGCCGCCGATATAACGCGCCTTATATTCTCTTCCTTGCCGCCGTCTATAAGGGGAAGCGTCTTTCCTTTAAGAGAGTTTATAACTTCGCCCGTTATCTCTGTTTCGAATCTTTTGTCCTCAACGTCCGCGACGGAAAGGATATGAGAGACGACCTCAATGCCTTTTGCGGACAAAAGCTGTTTAGCTATCGCTCCCGCGAAAACTATCGGAGCGGTAAGTCTGCCGCTGCTTGCTCCGCCGCCTCTTATATCGTTGAAACCCGCGTATTTAATGCGGTAACCGTAATCCGCGTGAGAAGGTCTCATCACGTCTCTGAGCTGAGAATAGTCCGACGACTTAGTATTGGTGTTTCTTATCAACGCGCATATCGGAGTGCCTTCCGCAACGCCGTCCATAACGCCCGAAAGCAACTCGAACTCGTCGCCTTCCTTCCTTGGCGTGGAAAATTCTCCTCCGTTGGGCGCTCTTCTCGCCATTTCGGCTTTTATCGCGTCAAAGTCGAGTTTTACACCTGCGGGCACACCGTCGATCACGACGCCGATGCCTTCGCTGTGAGACTCTCCGAACACGGTTATTTTAAGTTTTTTGCCCCATGTTGCGCTCATTTTACCTTTCCTCCCAGTTCAACGTATACGTCAAGAAAATCGGGGTATGACTTAGCAATGCAGGAAAAGTCGTCTATCGTTATCGGCTCAACGCACCTTGTCGCCGCAATAGCGAGAGTCATCGCAATGCGGTGATCGTTGAACGCGCTGACTTTTACGCCGCCCCTGAAAGCGTTTACCCCGTTGAATATAAGGTCGTCGCCCTCTCTTTTCACGTCCGCGCCTATCGCCGAAAGCTGGGTAAATACCGCTTCCAGCCTGTCGCATTCCTTTATCTTGAGCCTTGAAAGCCCCGTAAGTCTCGTTATGCCCTTTCTGAGAGCGCAAGCGACTGCAAATACGGGTATTATGTCGGGGCAATCCTCGCCGTCAAAGACGAGCTCCCCTTCATCTTTCAGCCTTTCGAGATACTCTTTTATGACTTTGTCGCCCTGAGCGCTCTTTACGTTCAGACCGTTTATTTTTATATCCGAACCGATAGCGTCCGCGACCATAAAAAACGCCGCCTGCGACCAGTCTCCTTCGACCTCTCTGTCGCAAGGTAAATAACTCTGGTTTCCATTGATATAAAAATTCCTTTCTCCGTCGAAAGAAACGTCGACACCCGCTTCTGCCAAAGCCTGCAAAGTGAGGTCTACGTAACCTTTGGAATACAGCGGCGTGGTAAGTTCTATCACGCTGTCGCCGTCAGCAAGCGGAAGCGCAAACAGAAGCCCGCTTATAAACTGAGAACTGACGTCTCCTCTTACGCGGTACGATCCGGCAGGCAAAGCGCCTTTAACGGTAAGATCGAGTGACCCCGTCTTCGCGCTTTCGTCTTTATAGAACAATCCCGCGTTCTTCCAGATCTCTTCGAAAACCGTCATCGGTCTTGCGCCCAGTTTGCCGCGCCCCGTAAAATGCGTAAAGCCTTTGTTGAGCGCCGCGCATACGGGAAGACACATTCTGAGAGTGGATCCGCTTTCGTTGCAGAAAGCCTCCGCGTTGCAGTCAACGCCTGCCGAGCCTTTTATTTCCGCGACGTCTGCGTTCAATTCTATATCTGCGCCGACCGCGCGCATAACGCCTATCGTCGCCTTTATGTCCTCGCTGTACTGAAGCCCGCTTATCCTGCTTTTCCCGCAGCAAAGCGAAGCGCATATTATCGCCCTGTGAGCCAGACTTTTTGACGGCGGGACTTTGACCGTCCCTTTAAGCGTCGATGCGGAAAAAGTAAGATCTTTCATGTCAGCCGAAAAACTCTGCGGTAGTCGGATAAAGATAGCTTTCGCCGATATCTTTAAGCAGTACCGTCATGAGTTTGTCTCCCAGATTTTTCTTATCGTTGACGACTCCTTTTACGACCTCTGCGACGGGCGCGGGGTCAGTCGTCGGCAAGCCGTACATTGCGGCGACTTTCGCGATCTTGTCCGCAACACCTGCCTTAGTGAGTCCTTTTTTTTCAGCTATCTGGCATATAGCGTACATTCCGACTGAAACCGCCATGCCGTGCGAAAGCTTTTCGAAATCATAGTATTTTTCAAGAGCGTGACCGTAAGTGTGCCCGAAATTCAGAAGCATTCTTTCGCCCTTGTCCTTTTCGTCCCTTTCGACCACTTCCCGCTTAATATCGCAACAACGGTATATGACGTCGTCGATTACGGGCAAAAGTCCGCTTTTTCCGCCGCATTCCGCCAGCTTGTCGAACAGCTCTTTATCTTTGATACAGCCGTACTTTATCACTTCAGCCATGCCGTCGGTAAAGAACGCTTCGCTCAATGTGGAAAGCGCGTTTACGTCGATAACGACTTTTTCGGGCTGCCAGAACGCGCCCACGAGGTTTTTGCCGTCGGGAAGATCGACCGCGACTTTGCCGCCTATGCTGCTGTCCACCTGAGCGAGAAGCGAGGTGGGAAGCTGAATAAAGCCTATGCCTCTTAAGTAGGTCGCCGCGACGAACCCGCAAAGGTCGCCGATAACTCCTCCGCCGAGAGCGACGAGCGCGTCTTTTCTGGTTATCTTTTCTTTGATAAGCCTTGAATATATCGCGGGAAGAACGTCGAACGATTTAGTCTTTTCACCGTGCGGCAGAGTTATCACGCTTACAGTATAACCCGCCTTTTCAAGCGAAGAAACTACCTTTTCGCCGTATATCTTACCCACGTTGTCGTCGGTTATCACGCACAGCTTTTTTCCGTCGCGAATAATGTATTTTCCGACGTCGTCGAGAGCTCCTCTCTCAAAAACTATATCGTAGCTGTTTTTTCCCAGATCGACGTGAAGAATTCTCATTTTCAGACCTCTCTGCCGACCACGGAAGCGATCTGTCTTATCTGACCTACGAGATCGTCGAAAACATTGGGCTTTATCGACTGATTACCGTCGCAAAGCGCGTGCGCGGGATCGTTGTGCACCTCGATTATAAGTCCGTCCGCACCGACTGCGATAGCCGCCCTCGCGAGAGGCTCAACCATCCACCACTTACCCGTAGCGTGAGACGGGTCTACGACTATCGGCAGATGCGACAGCTGTTTGACCGCTACGATCGCGCTTAAATCGAGAGTGTTTCTGGTGTAGGTCTCAAAGGTCCTTATACCTCTTTCGCAGAGGATTATCTGCTCGTTACCGCCCGCCATGATATATTCTGCGGACATGAGCCACTCTTCTATCGTCGCGCTGAGACCGCGCTTCAAAAGTATAGGCTTTCTGGTCTGTCCCAGCAGGCGGAGCAGATCGAAATTCTGCATATTTCTCGCGCCGACCTGGATCACGTCCACGTCGCGCACGAAGGTATCTATATCGAACGGGGACATGATTTCCGTTACTATAGGAAGTCCCGTAACTTCTCTCGCCTCTTTGAGAAGCTCCAATCCCTTGTATTTAAGTCCCTGGAAAGCGTACGGAGAGGTACGCGGTTTGAACGCGCCGCCGCGCAGGAAATTCGCGCCGGAAGCCTTGACCGCCTTAGCGACCTCAACTATCTGCGCCTCGCTCTCAACAGAGCACGGACCCGCCATAAGCGCCAGCTGTTTACCTCCGACCTTAGTACCGTTTACGTCGATTATCGTCGGTTCGGGGTGGAACATTTTATTGGCTTTCTTGAAAGGTTCTGCAACGTGCATGACCTTTTCGACGTTATGGTTCGCCTCTATCTGCGTCGGGTCGATCTTGCTGGTATCGCCGACAAGACCCAGAATTATAAGATCCTGACCGAATACGGGGTTGACCTGAACGCCGTAGCCGGTGATTTTATTTATAAGGCCGTCTACCTCGCTTTTCGGGGTATTGGGTTTGAGAATAACTATCATGATGCTACCTCTTAAAATATTATCTTAAACATTTTACATCATCGCGCGCAAATAATCAAGAATACGCGTATATTTCTTGTCGTTTTTTGACGCTAAGAATCACCGTTTTCGACGCCGCTTCAAAATAATCCGCATACGTTGATTTTTTAATTTTACAGGTTTTGCAATTCCCAAACTTCTTTCCTCTGCCACGGTTTCACCTCCTTGATTGCATGAAAAAAGACAACCCGAACGAGTTGCTTTTTATGTCTTCTTGCAAATAGTTTGCGCCTAATTAAAATTTCTTTCTCGCGACATTATTCTCTTCGTCGTAAAGAAGATTGACCGCTTCTGTATAAAAGTCGTCTTCGCTTACTTTTTTCTTTGCCAGGTCTGTCATGTAAGCTAAGGCTTTGTCTTTATCGTCACAACAACAGATAGAGTGTATCGCTTCTGTCCATACAAATTCCGAATAACCAGCCTCTTTGCACAGTTTTACAAATTCACCCGAATTTGCCTTAATTTCCCTTGGTGTCGACATATTAACTCCTTTTTAATCTTTGTATTTATCCACTCTTAGTATCTTAGGATTTTCAAAGTCTCCGTTATACAAAATCGTATAATAAGTCCCTTCATGTTCTATGGTTATTCTGATATTGCCCGACTTCGTTTTCTCATAAGCTCCGCCATATTGAATTTCCGCAACTTTGTTATAAAACTTTGCCCACACAACCTTGTTAAGTTCAATATTATTATAACCTTTATTTTGTTTTTGCGCAACTTTTTTGTTAAAGCTCTCTATCTTATCGCTATTCCGATTATTCTGCCAATACAATAGTTTTGAGTATAAACTTGAAGCAACTTTCGTCTTTACCTTGTAATAGAACGCTTCCGCCCTTTCCTCTGCCGCGTTTCACCTCCCTTGATTGCATGAAAAAAGACAACCCTAACGAGTTGCCTTTTGAAATCACACTGATATAAGCCTATGTTTATTTATTCTTTGTTTCAGAAATCTAACCACATAGCATATGCCTCGCCACTTGGCGATACTTGATTTTTCCCGTTTCTTAAACTAACTCGTACCCCTGTCCAATAACTTTCCTCAATTTCTTTGTCGTGTTCTTTGAGATATTGATCTACCTCTTCTTCGGGATATTCTTTGCAATCTTTTCTGAAAGACTGCTCTACCGACTCTTTATACTCTTTAAGCGTCATAATTTCCATATCATACCTCCTTGTCTCTTCGTTTTTGCGCCTCGTCATAATCGGGGCTTGCCTTAACTCTGTTTATAAACTCCTCATACGTTTCATTTGTTTTATTACCGGTATATTTATAAAAGATAACTAGCTCTTCCTCTACCGACAAACCTTGTTCCTTTGCTTGTTTCCAATCCTCGAAAACGACAATAAAAAAAGAAGAGATGATTTATCTCATCTCTCCGTTTAACTTTAATCGATTGATTACGCTTTTTTCACATAAACTTTATTTCGCAATGTCCTTCAGCATTTTGTTTATCGCGCTGACGAGTGCGGAAACAGAAGCCGCGATGATATCGTTGTGGATACCCACGCCCCAGACCTTCTTGTCGCCGTACTCTACGCATACGTACGCGACCGCCTGAGATTTGGAAGTCGTGGTAAGCGCGTGTTCGTGATACTCCGCTATCGTATAGTCGTTCTTAACGATATTTCTCAGCGCGTTGTTGACCGCGTCGAGTCTGCCGTTACCGATACCCGAAAGCTCCTGTATCTTGCCGTCGTATTCTACGGTGACTACGGTATGGATATCGCCCTTCTGCTGATAGTGATGCTCAAAGAGCTTTATCGGCTCGACGATATTCACGTAATTCTTTTCGAATATATCCATGACCTCGTCGGGTTTGAGTTCTTTATGCGCATGATCGCTGACCGACTTCACGAGATAGCCGAAAGATTCTCTCATATTCTGCGGCAATACGAAGCCGAAAGCGTTTTCAAGCAGATATGCTACGCCTCCCTTGCCCGACTGGCTGTTTATGCGGATGACGTCCGCTTCGTAAACTCTTCCGACGTCGTGCGGATCGATCGGAAGATAAGGCACGTCCCACACCTCTTTCTTGTTCGCCTTGCGGAAGTTCATACCCTTAGCGATAGCGTCCTGGTGAGAACCGCTGAACGCCGCGAACACGAGTCTGCCGCCGTACGGCTGACGGTCGCTTACGTGAAGACCCGTAGCCTTTTCGTACGCCTCGCAGACTGCGGGCATATCCGAAAAATCGAGACCGGGATCTACGCCCTGCATATACATATTCATCGCTACGGTAACGATATCCGCGTTACCCGTGCGTTCGCCGTTGCCGAAAAGAGTGCCCTCTATCCTGTCCGCACCTGCGAGCAAGCCCAGTTCGCAATCCGCGACCGCGCAACCTCTGTCGTTGTGCGGGTGAAGGGATATCAGCACGTTTTCTCTGTCGTGCAGGTTCTTTGACATAAACTCTATCTGCTGAGCGTACACGTGCGGAGAGCTCATTTCTACCGTAGCGGGCAGGTTGATTATGACTTTTCTGTCCGCAGTCGGTTTCCAGATATCTATCACCGCGTTGCATATTTCAAGGGCGAATTCAGGCTCCGTACCCGTAAAGCTTTCAGGCGAATACTCGAAAAAGAAATTGCCTTCAGTCTTTTCCGCGTATTCGAGAAGGAGTTTCGCGCCCGTAACGGCTATATCGATTATTTTATCCTTGGGTTTTTTGAAAACCTGCTCTCTCTGCGCTACAGAGGTAGAGTTGTACAGGTGAACTATCGCTCTCTTCGCGCCTTTGAGCGCTTCAAAAGTTTTTGCGATTATGTGTTCTCTCGACTGCGTGAGCACCTGTATCGTCACGTCGTCGGGGATAAGATCTTTCTCTATGAGAGCGCGCAGGAATTCGTATTCCGTTTCGCTCGCGGCGGGGAAACCGACCTCTATCTCTTTGAAACCTATCTTGCAAAGGAAAGTGAAAAATTCCAGCTTCTGGTCGAGGCTCATCGGTACGACGAGCGCCTGGTTTCCGTCGCGCAAATCAACGCTGCACCACACGGGAGCCTTGTCTATAGAGTCCTTTCTGACCCAGTCGTTGCACTCCACGGGCGGCATAAAGTAACCTTTGCGGTACTTTTCAAAATTTTTCATATACCCTCCGTATAAAAATAACAGCCGTCGTCTTTAAGAGACGAAGGCTGCGTTTCGTGGTACCACTCTTATTCGACTTCTCCCCGCCGTACGGCTACGGTCGCAAACGCGCCTTCAAGGGGAAAAATCCTCTTTTCGCTGTAACGGGCTACTCCCGGCAAGGCTGACTGTTCACCTTGCGGACTCCGAGGCGAGTTCGTCTGTCGTAGCGTCCGCTTTTCACCTGCCGCGGCTCTCTGTGCGCCCGTACAATACTAATATTCCTCTTCTTTGTCCGAAAAATATTGTGATTGTTAATATCATATTTTATTTTTTTGTTTCTGTCAAGTGTTTTTTCTTACTAGTACCGGTATCTGCTTGTTGGTTTGTCAAACATCTGTTACACTTTTGTTGTTAAAATAATCGGCAAGGTA
>DVNX01000021.1 GCA_018714045.1 Candidatus Ornithoclostridium faecavium | reverse complement strand
TGAGTGAGAAGAAGCAAGCAGATCGCGAAGCGCGCAGTTTATTTTCTCTTTCCTCTTTCTTTGAGTGCGAAGAAGCAAGCAGACCGCGAAGCGCGCGGATTTGTCAAGGGAGCGTACTTTTGCGTACGTGACCGCAGACAAAACGCAAGTGCGACAAAGGTATGCGCAGCTTATTCACTCTCAAAGCCGAAGGGAGCATACTTTTGCGTAAGCTACCGCCGACAAAACGTAAGTGCGACAAAGGTATGCGCAGCTTATTCACTCTCAAAGCCGAAGGGAGCGTACTTTTGCGTAAGCTACCGCAGACAAAACGCAAGTGCGACAAAGGTATGCGCAGCTTATTCACTCTCAAAGCCGAAGGGAGCGTACTTTTTCGTAGTGACCCAAGGAAAGCGGAGCATGACACAGTATTACGCCGCTTATTCACTTTTACGAATTCAGGACTTTTATTCTCCCGAACGCGAAGAAACAAGCAAGACAAGGAGCGTGCGGATTTAGTCAAGGGAGCGTACTTTTGCGTACGTGACCGAAGACAAAACGCAAAGGCGACGCAGTATTGCGCCGTTTATTCGCGTTCAGAGAATAAAAGTGGCGTCTCCGAACGAGAAAAACCTATACTTCTCTCTCACCGCTTCTTCATACATCTTAAGCGCGTTTTCCCTGCCCATAAAGGCGCTGACGAGCATAAGCAGAGTCGACTGCGGAAGATGGAAATTGGTTATCAGCGCGTCGACAGCTTTGAACTTATAGCCGGGGTATATGAATATTTCGGTATCTCCCGAACAAGCGGAGACGGTACCGTCATCTTTCGCCACGCTTTCGAGAACGCGCACGGAGGTGGTACCGACGCATATAACGCGCCTGCCCTCTTTTTTTGCGCGGGTTATTATCTCAGCGTTCTCTTCGTCCACTCGGTAATATTCGCTGTGCATCTTATGATCGAGCACGTTTTCTTCTTTTACGGGTCTGAACGTACCGAGACCGACGTGCAGAAGAACGCGCGCTATCTGAACGCCCATTGCGTTTATTTTTTCGAGAAGTTCGGGCGTAAAATGCAGACCCGCTGTCGGCGCAGCCGCCGAACCGTTAGTCTTGCAATACACGGTCTGGTATCTGTTCTTGTCTTCAAGCTTTTTAGTGATATAAGGCGGGAGAGGCATATTGCCTATCTCGTCGAGGATATCTTCGAAAACGCCGTCGAAAGAAAACTTTATATCCCTGAGTCCTTCCTCTTTATAGGCGGTGACTTCGCCCGAAAGTTTGTCTGAAAAATAAAGCTTAGTACCTACGCGGAGTTTTTTCGCGGGACGGGTTATGCATTCCCAGGTCGTATAGTCGAGGCGCTTTAAAAGAAGCACTTCGCATTCGCCTTCGCCGAGAGTTCCGTCCGCAAGCACGCGCTTTGCGAATATCCTCGCGGGTATGACTTTGGTGTCGTTTATCACCAGTACGTCGCCCGCCCTGAGATAATCCGTTATATCGCGGAAAATCCTGTGCTCAATGCTGTTATCCGCCCTGTTGTAGACCAAAAGCCGCGAAGAATCGCGCGGCTCTGCGGGTGTCTGTGCTATCAGCTCTTTTGGCAGATAATAGTCGAAATCGGTAGTTTTCATCGTCATTTGTCGTCGTCTCCCGTTTCAAGCACGTCGAGTATGCTCATCTGCCTTACCGCGGTCTGCGGAACTTTCATTCCAAGGTGTTCGTACGCGTCGGGAAGCACTATCCTGCCCCGCGGCGTGCGCGCGATAAAGGTTATCTGCATAAGGTAGGGTTCGTATACGTCTTCTATCGTGCCGCTGTCCTCGCCTATTGCCGCGCTGAGCGTATCCAGTCCGACGGGTCCGCCGCCGAATTTTTCTATCATAGTGCTAAGTAGCCTGCGGTCTACCGAATCGAGACCGAGTTTGTCTATCTCCATCTTGCCGAGAGCGTGATCTGCGACCTCATAGGTTATCACGCCTTCGCCTTTTACCTCTGCAAAATCGCGTACGCGCTTCAAGATGCGGTTGGCAATACGCGGAGTGCCGCGGCTTCTCTTCGCTATCTCTATCGCGCCGTCCTCGGTAAGCTCTATTCCGAGTATTGTCGCGGAGCGCTTTACTATATCGGCAAGCTGCTCAGGGGTATACATTTCAAGCCTGCAATTCACGCCGAAACGGTCGCGCAGCGGACCCGTAAGCATACCCGCCTTGGTCGTCGCGCCTATAAGCGTAAAATGCGGAAGCGAAAGTCTTATGCTCTTCGCGGTAGGACCTTTGCCGACGATAAAGTCGAGCGCAAAGTCTTCCATAGCGGGATACAGCACCTCTTCGACGTTTCGGTTGAGACGGTGTATTTCGTCGATAAAAAGCACGTCGCCTTCGCCGAGGTTGGTAAGTATAGCCGCAAGGTCTGCCGCTTTTTCTATCGCGGGACCGCTGGTTATCCTTATCTGACTGCCCATTTCGCTCGCGATAATGTGCGCGAGAGTTGTCTTGCCGAGTCCGGGGGGACCGTACAACAGTACGTGATCGAGCGCTTCGCCTCTCGCTACTGCGGCTTTAATGTAAATTTCGAGATTTTCTTTTACTTTGTCCTGCCCGACGTAGTCTTTCATCGTCTTCGGGCGCAGATTGTTTTCGTTGTCCGAATCCGATGCTATCGGCATGGACGACATGAATCTCTCTTCGTCGTCTTCAAAATTCATCTGTCAAAACTCCTTAAAGCCAGCGTGATTATCTGTTCGAGCTTGTCCGTCTTTTTCATAGCCGCCGCTACTGCGGAATAAGCGTCCGTCTTTGATATGCCCAGCGAAACGAGCGCCGCGATAGCGTCCGAAGCTACGCCGCCCTGCTTTTCTTCCTGAGGCGCGAAAAGGTCTGAAGAAGCGCCGCCCGCGGCAACCGCGTCCATCTGCTCTCTCAGTTCGAGTATAATACGCTCAGCCGTCTTTTTGCCTATGCCCTTGACCCTGGATATCGTAGCGCTGTCGCCGCTCACGATAGCGACCGCAAGCGTGCTTACGTCAGCAGACGAAAGTATCTGCAGCGCCATTTTGCCGCCCACGCCGCTGACAGAAGTCAGCTTCGCGAACATATTCTTTTCTTCTTTGCTGTAAAAGCCGAAAAGCCTTACGTCGTCCTGAGTGACGCTCAAGGTCGTGTAGACGGTGCATTCCGTACCTGTCTTGCCGAGCCTCGTCAGCGCGTTGTTGGACACGAGAAGTTCATAGCCCACGCCGCCCGCCTGGACTACCAGTTTGCCTTCTTCGTAATGTACGACTTTTCCCGTGATACAATAAAACATATATCTTATTATAAAGGATACGCGCCCTTTTGACAACCGTTTGAGAGTCAAATTGCCGCGCTCAAACTATTCTTATCTTCGGCTCGACTGTCAGACGAGCATAACCGTAAGACGATAAGAGAAAAGAAAAACGCGGGCTTACCCGCGTCTTTGCCTCAGTTGAGTTCTTTTAGTTTTTTCGCCACCTTTTCCTGCAGCTCTCTTAACGATCCGTCGTTGACTATCAGCACGTAGCCGTGCTTCTTGCGCGTTTCGTCGTCGGGTTGGAGCGCCATTATCTTTTCAACTCTTTCCGTAGCGCAGTCGTCGCGTATGACGACCCTGTTCATCCTGGTCTGTCTGTCGCCGATAACGAGCCACACTTTGTCGAAATAATTTTCGAGAAGCCCGCCTTCGAACACCTGTACTTCTACGAAGACCCTGCTTTTTCCCTCTGTAAGTTTATCCAGTTCCTTTTTTATGTAAGGATGAGAAAGCGCGTTGAGTCCGTCTATGGCGTCTTTGCTGCCGAGCACTTTAGCGGATACCTTTTTATTGTCTATCTCGCCGTCCGTAAGCACGTCGCCGTACTTTGCGACCATATCTTTTTTAAACTGCGTCAGCTTCTTTACGTCGCGGTAGACCGCGTCGCAGTCTATCACAGTCTCCCCCAGTTCTTTAAGCATGGCGAGTACGGTGCTTTTGCCGCTGCCCACTCCGCCTATAACCGCGATCTTCATAACTTTTCCTCTTTACCCGCGCTGAATGCGCCGATCATTTGGCTTCCAGCCAGTTTTCGCCGCTGCCGACGTCCGCGATGAGCGGAACGCTGAGCTCGGCTACGTTCTGCATACAGGTCTTAAGCAATTTTTCCACATTATCCTTTTCAGGCAGCGGACAATCCACGATAAGTTCGTCGTGTACCTGCATTATGAGTTTTGCCTTATAGCCGCCCTCTGCGAGCTTTTTGTCTACTTCTATCATAGCGGCTTTTATTATGTCGCTTGCCGTGCCCTGAAGCGGCATGTTCATAGCGACTCTTTCTCCGAAAGCGCGGGTCGCGTAGACGGACGCCTGCAATTCGGGAATATACCTCTTTCTGCCGTAAAGAGTCTTTACGTAACCGTTTTCTTTAGCGAACGCCACGCAGTCGTCCATAAACCGTTTTACGCCGGGATAGGTCGCGAAATAGTTCTGCATATAACGTCTCGCTTCGTAAACGCTTATCCCCAGATCTTCGCTGAGTCCGAAATCGCTTATGCCGTAGATTATGCCGAAATTGACGGCTTTAGCGCTTCTTCTCATATCCTGCGTTACCTCTTCGAACGGTACGCCGAACAGCCTCGCCGCCGTCGAACGGTGAAAATCCTCGCCGCCGTTGAAAGCGTCTATCATAGCCTTGTCGCCGCTCATGTGCGCCATGAGACGGAGTTCTATCTGCGAATAGTCGCCGCATACCAGCACGTTGCCGTCCGCAGGCACGAACATTTTGCGTATCCGCTTTCCGCTCTCCTTGCGTATGGGTATGTTCTGAAGGTTGGGCTCGGTAGACGAAAGTCTGCCCGTAGCGGTCACCGCCTGCTTGAACACGGTGTGTATCCTGCCGTTTTTGTCTATCAGCGGAAGCATGCCGTCGAGATAGGTGGATTTGAGTTTGACAAGTTCTCTGTATTGCAGTATCGCTGGGATTATCGGGTGTTCGTTTCTGAGCGACTCAAGCACTTCTACGTTGGTCGAATAGCCCGTTTTGGTCTTTTTGCCGTGCTTTAATCCCAGTTTTTCGAAAAGTATCTTTGCAAGCTGCTGGGTGGAATTTATATTGAAAGGCTCTCCCGCGAGGTCGGTTATCTCCGCCGCGAGTTTTTCTGTTTCCGCGGTAAGTTCTCCGTTGAGTTCGTCCAGGTATTTTCTGTCCACCTTGAAGCCCTCTTTTTCCATAAAATAAAGAACGTCGACAAGCGGAAGCTCAAGTTCCTTATACAGCTTTTCCTGCTCCTTTTCTCTCATCTCGCTGTCGAGGATATCGTCGAGCGCTACAAGCGCCGCCGCCCCGTCGTCCGTGTTCACGCCGTAAGCGGTCGCAAGCGCGGAAAGCGACTTATAATTTCTGTTGCTGTCGCAAAGATAAGCTTTCAGCATAACGTCGTCGCATACGCCTTTCATAACGACGCCGTACGGCTCTAAAAGGTGCATGTAAGTCTTTTTATCGAAACAGAGTTTTCTTACGTCCTCATCGCCGATAAGCGGTTCAAGCGCACGGATGAACGCATTGTAATCCACCCCTTCGCCGAGAAGGTTGTCTGATATCGCCACCTCATAGCTTACGCCGTAACCGCCGACGAATATGCGCTGAGATATGTCGAACGCGAGAAGTCCGCTTTCCTTTATCTTGGCAAGAGCGTCGAGAAGCGCGGCTTCGCTGTCTGCCGTTTGAGTTTTTACAGCGGGCATTTCCGCCTTTGTTTCTTTTTGTCCGAAATTGAGTCTGTCGGCTATCTTGCCGAACTCAAATTCAAGCAGAATATCTCTTACTTCAGAGTCGTAAGTCTCAGTAAACGGCATATCTTCGGGCACCGTTTCTATCGGACAGTCACGGTCTATCGTCGCGAGTTTATAAGAAAGATAAGCGCTCTCCTTACCTTCGGTAAGCTTTCTGTTGAGCGCGCCTTTTGTCTCGTCTATATGCGCGTAAACGTTGTCGAGGGTGCCGTACTCGGCGAGAAGCTTCGTTGCCGTGCCCTCGCCTATGCCCGCGACGCCGGGGATATTGTCCGAACTGTCGCCCATAAGCGATTTCAGGTCGATTATCTGCGACGGAGTGAAGCCGTCCTCTTTGAGACGCGCTTCGTCGTATTCGACTATCTCCGAAATGCCTTTTTTCGTCATTAAGACGGTGGTCTTTTCGTCAATGAGCTGCAGACTGTCGCGGTCTCCCGTAACTATATAAGTTTTGCATTTGCTGCGCTTTGAAAGCGTGCCCAGGATATCGTCGGCTTCGAAGCCGTCTATTTCCGCAATCTGCACTTTCATTGCGCGGAGCAATCGCTTTAGCGGTTCCAGCTGACAAGCGAGTTCTTCCGGCATAGGCTTTCTGGTAGCCTTATATCCTTCATACATTTTTTTGCGGAATGTCGGCGCCTTGCGGTCGAAAGCCGCGACCACGTAGTCGGGCTTGTATTTGTCGACAAGCTTTAAAAACATATTGACGAAACCGAAAATGGCGCCCGTCTGCTGTCCCTGTCTGTTGGTCAGCGGAGGAAGCGCGTAAAACGCCCTGTTGATAAGTGAGTTGGAATCCAATAAAACGAGAGTCTGCATATATTTATCCTTATATAAACGTCTTCAGTTTCAACGCGCTTTACTGTTTGAATATAATACGCGTTAAACGATTTGTAAACGGGTTTTACGAAAATTACACGTCAGTTTTACAAACCGTTTACCTTAGCCGCCGCCGTAGATTTCGCGTCAAGGCAAAAAATGCCGTTTTTTATTAACCTTAAAGTATATTCTGCCCCCGACGCGCGCGTTTATCCGCTGAACGTATGCCGCGTCGGAATAAAGACCGCATAAAGGTCAAAACTCATATTTGCGGCACGTCGATATTATACAATAAAATTGCTCTTTTGTCTATATATTCGTTTGACTTTGACAGTATATTTTGTTATATATGGTAATGGCGACAAGTGCGGAAAGTCTTTTTCCGCAACCCCGCTTAAGGGCGGCTTTTTATAGGCGTGCGGGCTTATCCGCACACAGGATATGGAAGTTTTCAAGACAATTTTAACACTTTTGGGCGGACTGGGCGTCTTTCTTATCGCTCTGAAAATAATGAGCGAAAACCTTGAATCCGTTGCCGGAAACAGGCTGAGAACGGTATTCAATAAGATAAGCAGCAACAGATTCGCAGGCATCGCGGTCGGTACAGGCGTAACGATGGTCATACAGAGTTCGTCGGCAACCACCGTCATGGTCGTAGGTTTCGTCAACGCGGGCGTTATGACCCTTGCTCAGGCTACCTCGATAATCATGGGCGCGAACATAGGCACGACGATCACCGCTCAGATAGGCGCTCTTCAGTCTCTGCCGATAACCGCGTTCTTCGCGGCTCTCGCCTGCGTAGGCGCGTTCATGCAGATGTCCAAGCACGATAAGGTCAACCTGTGGGGCTGTATCATCGGAAGCATAGGTATGATATTCGTAGGCTTGCAGGTAATGAGTGCGGCAATGAATTCGTTCAGCAACTCGCCCGTGATAGAACAGGTCATGACGTCGATAAGCAACCCGATACTGCTTCTTCTCATCGGTCTGACGGTAACGGCGATAGTACAGAGTTCTTCTGCGACGACGATAATCCTCATCACTATGGCGGGCGCCAACCTGATGACGCTGGAAAACGCGATATTCATCACTCTGGGTATAAATATAGGTACCTGCGTCACCGCGATGTTCGCTTCTATCGGAGCGACCTCCAACGGTAAGCGCGCGTCCTTCATCCACCTTATGTTCAACTGCATAGGCTCTGTGATCTTCTTCATACTCGCGCTGGTATTGCCGATAGACAAATGGCTGCAATCCGCATTCACCGAGATCGAAACGCAGATCGCTATGTTCCACACGATATTCAACGTAACGACGACGATACTTCTCGTTCCGTTCATAAAACAGCTCACTCAGCTTGCCTGCCTCGTCATACGCGACAAGAAAACGAAGCCCAACGAGGACGGTTTCGTCGAAGACAAATTCCAGTACGTCGACGAACGCCTGCTGGCGACCCCGACCATCGCGCTCGCGCAGGTACGCAAGGAAATACTCCTTATGGCGAGTATAGCGAAAAAGAACTTCGACACCGCCGTATATGCGATAACCATAAATTCGCTGGCTAAACAGCCCAAATTCGACGGCAGAGAAAGGCATCTCAACTTCCTTAACAAAGAGCTTACCAACTACCTTACGAAGGTCTCTTCCTCGCCTATATCAAAACAGACCGAACGCGAGCTCAGCTCTTATTACCACGTAATATCCGACCTTGAACGCGTAGGCGACTATTCCGAAAACATTATGGAGTACACGCAGAAAATGGTCAAAGCCAACTCCACTTTCTCAGACTCAGCAAAAGCCGAACTCGCTGAAATGAAAAGCGCGATCGACAAACTTTACGACGTCGTTATGACGGGATATATCAACAAGGACTTATCCCAGAAAGACGATATGGAGAAGCTGGAAGAAAGCGTAGACGAATACAAAGCGGCTCTCGACCGCTCTCATATCATGAGACTGCGCGACAACCTCTGCTCTCCCGACGCGGGCGCGGTATGGCTCAACCTCATAAACGATATGGAAAGAATAGCCGACCACTTCCGCAACGTTTACAACAGCATGAGCTATTACGTAGAACCTCCTACAAAGGTCAAAGCGGCGGTAAAGGCATAAAATATTTAAACTATAAAAATTAAACCCCGGCAACTCAAAGTTCCCGGGGTTTTTTAGCGTTTTGTTTCCGCCTGTCTCGTCAGATATTGTGACGTTTACTGTCGGCTATGACCATGCTCAAGTTGCTACCGCTCTTTTTGCACGCTTCTTTGAGCACGTTGTTGCCCTTCTTCGTGCGGTCGGTTATCTCTATATCTTCTGTATTCACCGCGAGACATTCGCCGTCCACAAGCTGCAGCGCAAAGTCGTAAGGCATCGTGACGATATCCGCGAATACTATGTTGCCCGCCTTCTTGTCATCGTTTATCATTACGCCCTTGCGGTAACGCTTCATCGGCTCTACCGACGACAACACGACGCGCTTTGCGTAGCCGACGTCTGTGACGATGACTATTTCGCCCTCGCAGTCGTGCTGAGTCGTGAACAGCACTCTGTCGCCTTCCGAAAGCTGTATGCCCTTCACGCCGCTCGCCTTTCTGCCCTGGCACGGGATATCCGCCTCTGCGTTGAGAACCATGCCGTTCTTCGTGACGAAAAGCAGGTATTCGTTTTCCTGATCGACCGTTTCCACTCCGACCAGTTCATCGCCCTCTTTGAGCAGGATAGCGGGCGAAACAGTCTTTTTATCGACTGAATATTCTTTCGCTTCCGTCTTTTTGACCATACCCTGCGCGGTGTAGAAATAAAGTTCTTTTCCTTCCAGCTCGTCGGGTCTGAATACGGCGATTATGCGTTCGTCGCTGTCTGCTTTAGCGATCTTGCTGACCGTAGTGCCGCGCGATTTCCACTTATCCTCGCCCAGCTGGTCTATGTCGAATACGACCGCGTTGCCCTTTTGCGTGAACGCTATCATATTGTAGTCGTTGGTACAATCCACGACTTTCGCGACAAGGTCGGTCGAACCGCAGTTGACGATACTCTTCTGCGCCATAGAATAAGACTTGGGCGCCATGAACTTAAGATTGCCCGCCTGGGTCAGAATGAGTTTTCCCGCGCGCTCTATCTTAGCGTTGACGTCTATCGTCGTGACAGCGGCGTTGTCGGGGGTCACGAGCATTGTGCGACGCTTGTCCGCGTATTTCTTCTTTATTTCGAGTATCTCTTTGCGTACTATAGCCAGCTGTCTGCGCTTTGACGAGAGTATCTGATCGAGTTCTGCTATCTTAGCCTGCAACTCCGCTATCTCCGCTTCGAGCTTCTTAGCGTCTACGCGCTTTAAATTCTTAAGCTTCATTTCGAGAATTGCGACCGCCTGTCTTTCGGTAAGGTTGAACTCTTCCTTTATCTGCTCTTTCGCTTCCTGGTCTGTCTGCGCGTTCA
Source organism: Candidatus Ornithoclostridium faecavium (assembly GCA_018714045.1). Taxonomy (GTDB): domain Bacteria; phylum Bacillota; class Clostridia; order Christensenellales; family UBA3700; genus Ornithoclostridium; species Ornithoclostridium faecavium. The sequence continues at coordinate 869 of DVNX01000021.1, read as the reverse complement.
GGATTATATCCACGACGCGGCGTATATTGTTGACCGCTACGAGTTTGCCTTGCTGTATATGCTCCTGTTTGCGCGCGACTGATACGTCGAACTGACTGCGTCTGTATATGACCTGCCTCTGGAATTCGACGTAATGGGAAATTATCTCTATAAGTCCCATGAGTCTGGGTTTTCCGCCCGCAATCGCGACCATGTTCACGCCGTACGAACACTCTAAGTTTGTGAACTTAAAAAGAGTCGCCAGAGCCTTTTCCGCATTTGTATCCTTTCTCAGTCTTATGACCGCGCGCATACCGTTTCTGTCCGATTCGTCGTTAATCTCCTGGATAAATCCGAAGCGGTCTTTTCTCTCCTCTCTGAGCTCGTTTATCTTTGAAAGAAGAAGCGCCTTGTTTATCTGATACGGGAACTCCGTGATAACGATGAGATCGCGGTCGCCGTCCTTTTCTATGAACGCGTTGGCGCGCATCGTTATCTTGCCTTTGCCCGTAGCGTACGCTTCGCGTATGCCGTCGTTATCTATTATTATGCCGCCTGTCGGGAAATCGGGCGCGGGTATGTACTTCATCATCTCGTCGAGAGTTATGCGGCTGTTGTCGATATAAGCGACTATACCGTTTATCACCTCGCCTAAGTTATGCGGCGGAATGTTGGTCGCGAGACCTACCGCTATGCCCGTGGTGCCGTTTACGAGAAGATTGGGGAATCTGCAAGGAAGGACGTCGGGCTCTTCTAAGCTGTCGTCGAAGTTGAGAGAAAAAGACACCGTCTCTTTGTCCAGGTCTCTCAGCATCTCCATCGCTATCGGCGCGAGGCGCGCTTCGGTATAACGCATAGCCGCAGCTCCGTCGCCGTCAACGCTGCCGAAG
>DVNX01000020.1 GCA_018714045.1 Candidatus Ornithoclostridium faecavium | reverse complement strand
CGAGTGATTTAAGTTCTTTATCCGAAGTCATAAACCGCCTTACCGTCCGACGGCAGGTCGGACGAGAATTATTTTACTCCCCTGAAAAGATGCGCGCAGTTGGAATCGGGCTGAGCCGCGCTTCCGTTTGTAACGCTGTCGATGACCTCAAGGGGATCACGCTTACAGTTTACCATATTTATATACAAATTGTAACGTATTTTATCGGCTTTTGCCGATATATCGACTATCGCGGGGTTGTGCAGTTCAAAATAACAGCATTTTATCTTAGTTCTTTTAACGAGATAGGACGCCTTTTTGTCTCTGTAATAAAAATCTCCGCTATAAGCGCAATTATTACAGCTACACCCTGTCGAGACCTGTACGGGACAATGGCACAAGGTCATCACCGGAAGTATCCCGTACGCATAAACAAAGCCGTTTTTATCGCCTATATTGTCGATCTCACGCAAAGTAAGCTCGGGCGAAAACACTATATCGTCCATACCGGATACCTTCTTTAAACGTGAATTGAAAGCGTTTAATCTGATACCCGCAACGGCTTTCAGTCCGTATTCTTCAGCTAAAGTCACGGCATAATAATTTTCACATATCAGCCCTCTTATCTTACCTTTGCACTTATCGAGAATATCGCGCACGACCTTCATTTCACCGCCGCGAACAACGGGAGGCAAGTGTAAATACACTTCAAAAGTATTCTCAATTAAGCTTAAAAATATATCTATTTTCGAAAGAAATTGGCTAAAATCGTAAATTTGATAACTTATTATTATTTTTTGACTACAAAGCGGCTTAATTGCGTCAAAGTCGTCCGTATTTACGATCACCCGTCTTTCCTTTCTTTCTGCAACCTTAGAACGGTCTTTAACGAAGATCGAATGATCGCGTTTCTGCATACCGCTTTCGTATCTTTTTACAATCTCATGTTCAAGTACTGCTACCGCTTTCCTTCTCAGATCATTCAAGACCGATTTAGCCATAAAAATATTTTGACCCGAAAGGCAAGCCTTAACGCATTTGCTTTCAAACGGAGTGTCGCCCAACTTTCTGAGAGACGATATAATATCTTCTTCGGTAAGCGGTCTGCACGTAGCCTGCTCCGCCCTTCCGTAAACGCTTGCAGTTGTTCCGAGAGCGCTCGCAGATACGGTGACGTTGAGTTTTTCGTCGCATTCGAAGAAAATATCGGCTTTTATCTTTTTCAGCGTGATCTCTTCATCCGCCATTTGGGAATCGAGGGTTCTTCTCACTTCCGCGCCGATCGGAAACGACCCTATCGCGGACAGCTTATAAATATCTTTATCTCTCTTTAATATTTTTACGCCGAAACCGCCTGCTTCTTCGCCGTTATACAGCAATTTCAGACCGTCCCCGTCCCTCAGCTCCTGTGTCGCTTTGACTGTTACGCCCGTCTTATCGCAGGCAACGACTTTTCCCACGGCAACGCCGATATTACTCTGTACTTTAGGCGACATTATCTCTTTTGTGTCGTCAAACATATATCCGCAGGTAAATTCGCCGCGATTAAACGCTTTTTTCAACTCAGAAACCGCGTTTTTATCAGCTTTAGCACCGTCCAGAACTTTTCTGTATCCGCTCACAACGGTAGAAACGTAGTGCGGTTGCTTGAGTCTGCCTTCTATCTTCAGGCTGTCAACGCCTATTTCGCGCAAATCGTTAAGTTTCGTTATAAGACATTGTTCGGACGGAGACAGTAAATATCCTTCTTTGCCGTTTATGCTGCTTTTATACGGCAATCTGCACGGCTGATTGCATCTGCCGCGGTTACCGCTGTCCCCGCTCATCATCGACGATAACAGGCATGAACCGCTGTAACTCACGCAAAGCGCGCCGTGTACGAAATATTCGAGTTCGAGCGAAGTGTTTTTCTTGATCGCGATTATGTCTTCTCTCGCGGTCTCTCTCGCTACTACTACGCGGGTAAAGCCTTTTTTCTGCAAAAACAAAGCGCCTTCCAGGTTGTTTACGCCCATCTGCGTGCTTGCGTGCAAAGGCACGTTGAACTTGTAGAAGATATCGAGCGTGCCTAAATCGGCAACGATAAACGCGTCAGCACGCGTGCAGGCGGCAACGAAGCGTTCGAACTCTTCAAGCTCTTTTTCCTTTACCGCCGTATTGAAAGTAATATAGACCTTCACCCCGTGAAGATGGCAAAGGTCTATATATCCGTTAATATTTTCGGTGGTGAAACCCTGCGCTTTCGCGCGCGCATTGAAACCGTCTACACCGAGGTAAACGGCGTCGGCTCCGCTGTTTATAGCGGCATATAACGCGCGTACGCTTCCTACAGGCGCGAGTAATTCCATAGATCCGCTCCGAATTAATTTAAAATGTTGTATCGGGCTACGCCGTACGACGGAAACAACGTTCCCGCCGACAGCAAACCTTGATTTATCTGAGTACAGCTCCGAGCTGCGACGTAAGTTTTGTAAGCACTCTTTCCACTTTCGCGCTGACCTCTTCGTCGGTAAGCGTTCTGTCGGTAAGTCTGAATACCATATTGACGGCAACGCTCTTCTTGCCCGCGCCGATAGCCTCGCTACGGTAAATATCGAATATTTTCGCGCTCTTCATCATAGAGCCGCCCGCGCTCGTTACGCATGAAAGCAGTTCTGCAGCCGTTACGTTTTCGTCGACCGTCACCGCGATATCTCTTTCAACGGGCGGATATTTTCCTATCTCTTCGAACTTATAGCCCTTTTTTCGGTATTTTTCAACGCTTGCGAGATCGATCTCAGCGATATAAAGCCTGTCTTTAACGTCGAGAGCCGCCGCTACCGACGGATGCACCTCGCCGACGTAGCCTATGCTGAATTTGCCGACGTAAAGCTCTGCGCTTCTTCCGCTGTGCAGATACGGACGGTTCGAACGCTTATAAGATACGTTGAGACCGAATTTTTCAATGATAACTCTTACCACTTCGTTTACCGTATAGAAATTCTCGTCCTTACCGTAAGCGCCGATGACGAGGCGTTCCCTCTCTTCAGGCTGTTTATCTACTGGCACGCTTTCAGGCAGATATACGTTGGAAACTTCGAAGAAACGCGCGCCTTTTATACTTTTGAGCACGTTGGAAGCAAGCACGTTGAGCATACTGTACGCAAGCGAAGTCCTCATCACGGACATATCTTCGCCGAGAGGATTTAGTATCGTCACGCACTTTCTCGCGGGATCGTCCTCAGGCAGTCTGAGCACGTCAAAGCCCTTGGGCGACGTGAACGAATAAGTTAAGGTCTCGCTGTAACCGTTGCTTACGCATATATTCTTGACGGTATCGACCGCTTTCTGATCTTCGGTCTTACCGCCAACTGTCTGCTTGCCCTTATCCATAAGAGTTTCTGTGATATTGTCGTAGCCGTAAAGTCTTATTATCTCTTCCGCAAGGTCGTTCGCATTCTCAATGTCGTCACGGAAAAGCGGCGCTTTGCATACGAGGGTGTCGCCTTCGAGAGTCGTTTCTATCTGCAGGCTGTTCAATACGGATACCATCTTTTCGCGCGGCACAACTATTCCGAGGATATCGTCTATCTTTGTCGCCTCAACGCGCAGTATCTTCTGAGTGAGGTCTGCATTGCAGCAGTCCACAACGCCTTTCGCGATCTTACCGTAACCGTATTTATATACCAAAGTCAACGCGCGCATGAGACCCAGGCGCTGGCTTTCGAGGTCTATGCCCCTTTCGTATCTGAACGAAGAATCCGAATGAAGATTGAGAGTTCTTGCCGTTCTTCTGATGTTGTCGCGCGCGAATTTAGCGCTTTCGAAAATAATGTCTTTCGTGTTTTCGTCAACGCAACTGTTGTTGCCTCCCATCACGCCAGCGATAGCGCAAGGTTTGTCGCTGTCGCAGATAGCCAGCATGCTGTCGTTCAAGGTATATTCTTTATTATCGAGAGCAACGATCTTTTCGCCGTTCTTCGCGCGACGCGCGATTATAGTCGAATTCGCGAGTTTGTCAGCATCGAACGCGTGCATCGGCTGACCTATCTCTATGAGCACGTAGTTGGTTATATCGACGAAATTGCTTATCGGTCTGAGTCCGACGCTCTTGAGTCTCTTCTGTATTATTTCTGCAGACGGACATATCTTTATGTCGCGTACAGCCGCCGCCATATACCTCGGGCAAAGATCTGTATCCTCGACCTTGACGCTTACGTAATCCTTTACGTCTCCCGCTTCGCATTCAAAGCCGATTTCAGGCATTCTGAGCGGTTTTCCGAGAACGGTCGCAACTTCCCTCGCGATGCCGAGAACGCTGTTGCAGTCGCTTCTGTTAGCGGTAACGCCGATATCGAGAATTATATCGTCGTTACCGAGGATAACATTCATATCAGTACCCAGCGGATACTTTTCGTCGTTCATTATGAGGATGCCGTATACGCTTGCGCCCTTGTATTCAGCTTCGGTCAGCTTAAGCTCTTCGCCCGAGCAAAGCATACCGCATGACTCTACGCCGCGAAGCTTGCCCTTCTTGATGACCTGACCCGTGGGAAGCAGAGAGTTATCCATCGCTACGGGGACGAGATCTCCTTCAGCTACGTTCTGTGCGCCCGTAACTATCTGTACGGTCTCCTTCGCGCCGACGTCGATAGCGCATATCTGAAGCTTGTCCGCGTCGGGATGTTTGGTAAGTTTAACAATTTTGCCGAGTACGACGTTCTTCATTTCTGAAGCCTTGTCTATTATCTCCTCGACCTCGAAGCCTGCGGAAACAAGCTTGTCCGCAAGCGCGTGAACGTCTATATCTATATCAACGAAATCTTTAAGCCAATTCAAAGATACTTTCATATTCCATCTCTCCTTATCTGAAACTTCTGAGGAATCTCGCGTCGTTTTCGAAAAGGATCCTCATATCGGGTATGCCGTATTTTATCATCGTAATGCGTTCGATACCCATACCGAAAGCGAAGCCGCTGTATTCGTTGCTGTCAATGCCGCAGTTTTCGAGGACTTTGGGATTGACAACGCCCGCGCCGAGGACTTCTATCCAGCCCGTACCCTTGCACAGACGGCAACCCTTGCCGTGGCATTGCGAACAGGTAACGTCCACTTCTACGCTCGGCTCGGTAAACGGGAAATACGACGGGCGGAATCTTATCTTGGTATTCTTGTCGAAAAGCTCTTTTGCAAACAGCGAAAGAATACCTTTAAGATCGCAGAGCGTGATATTCTTGTCGACCACGAGACCTTCTATCTGCTGGAACATAGGGCTGTGCGTAGCGTCGTCGTCGGGACGGTAAACTTTACCCGGAACCACTATCCTTATCGGCGGTTTCTTATCCAGCATTGTTCTTACCTGAACGGGCGAGGTATGCGTTCTTAAAAGCATTTCGTCGCCGAGGTAGAAGGTATCCTGCATATCTCTCGCGGGGTGATCCTTGGGAATATTCAGCGCCTGGAAATTGAAGAAGTCGAGTTCGACTTCGGGTCCCTGCGCAACGGAAAAACCGAGTGAGGTGAATATATCAACGATTTCGTTTTTGACGAGAGTGCACGGATGCAGACTTCCCAGTCTGACGTCCGTAGGCTGATAAGTCACGTCTATGCTCTCTTTGAGCATTTTTTCTTCAGTCTCTTTAGCCTTGAGAGTCTTTTCCTTGCTCTCTGCCGCCGCGGTTATCGCGTCTCTCGCCTCGTTGACGTAACCGCCGATAACGGGTCTCTGATCTGCGGGCACGTCCTTCATACCGCGTAAAAGCGCGGTCAATTCGCCGCTCTTTCCGAGGTATTTCACCTTGACTTTGCCGAGATCCGCATTGCTTTCGCACGCTTCCACAGCCGCGAGAGCTTCACGCATAAGGATTTCGATTTTTTCTTTCATAAGTCCTCCGTATAAAAAAAGAACGTCCCCGTATTAGGGCGTTCTCACGCTGTACCACCTAAATTCGTCCGCAATAATTCTGTAAGTTTTGCGAACCTCTTTGCGGCTATAACGCGCCACCGCGTATTCCTACTCGGATTTCAGAAAACGAGCTGACGGGCGAATTCCCCTGCCGCTATACCGAACCGTCCTTTCAGCGTATCGGGCGGAATCTCTGTCGGAAGCCGAGCAAGGCACGTTCCCGTGTCGTAGCTTTTATATAATTCTACAATAAAAAATCGCATACGGCAACTGTTTTACCTCGAAATATCGAAAACTCCCTTATTCTCAAGATAAAATTCAGGAACTTCGCCGACAATGACGTTTTCGCAAAGAAGAAGCGAGCTTTCACAGAACACGTCTTTCGCGTAAAGAGGCAGAACAACGTTCGCGCTGGCGACGATATCTATGTAAAGAGTATGTCTTACCTGGTTTATCCCGACCGTTTCGAAGTCTGAACGAAAATTGCACTCTGCTATACCAACGGTCTCCACCTCTATGTTGACGTCTTTTCCGTTGTCGCCGAGAAGCAATATTCCGCTGAACGCGCCGAGAGGTACGTCGACGCCGTCAGTCGCTATCGACTGCATTTCCTCTAAGACGACCGTGCTTATAAAACTCATTACGTTATTTACCTTGAGCATATCCACGCTTATAAAGGATATTTTCCCGTCAGAATCTTTTGTCACGGTAACGAAATCCGAATAACCGAGAGAGGTCATCTCTTCGACAGTCTTCTGGTAAGCGTTGTTTAAAGCCGTGACCGCTTCGCCGCGTATCGAATAATATGCCTTTTCAGTCACCAGCGGAACAATGTTAGAACGCACGTAAAGTCCCGCCCCTGTCAATAACGATAAAACGAGGACAAAAGCGACTATCTTTTTAAGCCTTTTTCTCTTCCTGCAACAATAAGCCACGTTACATTATATGCGCCGAGGTTTTTCAATGACATTGAAAAAGCGGCTTTTCGCCGCTGTCAGGTATTTTTGGGTTTCGATTTAGATATCAGTGCTATCACGAAACCGAAAACTATCGCCGCCGTAAGTCCAGCCGCCACAGCGGCTAAACCGCCCGTACACGCTTGAAACAAGCCTTCTTTCGCGCCCTCTATCGCACCTGCCGCGAGCGACTTGCCGAAACCTGTTATAGGTATAGTGATGCCCGCTTTGCCGAAATCTTCGATATATCTGAAAAGTCCGACAGCTTCGAGAAGAGCTCCCGCCAGCAAAAAGGTCACCAGTACGCGCGCCGACGTCATTCTCGTCTTGTTTATCAGTATCTGACCGATCGCGCAGACCACGCCGCCTACGGCAAATACTTTAAGATAGGTAAGAAATATATCCATATCGACCTTCCTCTTTAAATTTCTATCGCGACCGCGTGAGCTATCGCGGGTATGCTTTCGCCCTGCAAGGACGAATCTTTTGAGAGCATCGCGCCCGTAGGCACCAACAGAATACGCTTTAATCCGCCCTCTTTCATAGTCTTATAAAGATAACTGCAGAACACCAGACTGCTGCACCCCGCGCCAGAACCTCCGAGACCGCATTTCTGTCTGTCCTTGAATATAATGCAACCGCAGTCGTTCACCTTATCTTTGACCGCACCGCATTCCTGTTCGAGCATCGAGCAAAGAAGTTCTCTTCCCAGCTTACCGAGGTCGCCCGTTACGATAAGGTCATAATAATCCGCGCCTACGCCGCGCTCTTTTAAGTGAGCGGATATCGTGTCGTATGCCGCGGGCGCCATTGCCGCGCCCATATTGTTGGGATCATCCAGCCCCATGTCTATCACTTTTCCCAGCGTAAACGCGGTTATTTTAGGGCATCTGCTTTTTGGTTTTGCCGTAGTAAGCAACGCGCAACCCGCACCCGTTACCGTCCACTGCGCCGTGGGAGGCGGCTGAGTGCCGAGTTCGAGAGGAAAACGGTACTGCCTTTCTGCGGTAGCAAAATGCGAACTGGTACAGCACACCACCCTTTCGGCGCCGCCCTGAAGAAGCATCGCTCCCGTCGCGAGAGCCTGTCCGAAAGTGGCGCAAGCGCTGTAAAGTCCGCAGAAAGGAACGTCGAATTCCCGCGCCGAAAACGCCGAAGGCACAAGCTGATTCAGAAGGTCGCCGCCTAATATAGCGTCGACGTCCTCGGCGTTTATCTCCGCGTTTTTCAGCAAACTTTCTATCGCATGCTTTCTCAGCTTTATTTCAGCTTTTTCGTGCGATTTACAGCCGAATTCGCTCTCGTCTATTACAAAGTCGAAAAAGTCTCTTAAACGACCTTTTCCCTCGTCTACGCCGGCGATGGTCGCCGTATCTGCGATATATATCTTTTTATCGAGGATATAAGTCTGTCTGCCTTTTTTCATCAGAATAACCCTATAATATAGTACACGATGCCTATAAGCACCGAAGCGCTTATGCCCGATACGATAACGGGACCCGCGATCGAAAACATTTTTGCCATAAGTCCGAAAACTATGCCTTCTTTGTTATACTCGATGGCGGGCGATACGATAGAGTTCGCAAAACCCGTGATCGGAAGAACCGAACCCGCGCCCGCATAATAACCTATTTTGTCGTACACGCCCAGACCCGTCAGAAGGCTTCCGAGAAAGATCATCGCAACTCCTGTAAGCGCTGCGATATTCTTTGCGCCGAATTGCGGCAAAAGAGCGCCGAGAGCGTCGGATATCGCCTGACCTATAACGCATATCAGTCCTCCGACCGCGAACGCAAGTAGTATCGTTTTGCCTTCCTTAGTTTTGGGAGCAGTCTGTTCTACTAATTCCGCATATTCCTTCTTGTCCATTCTCATGCACCTCTCCGCTAGGTCGTTTTGTCGGGAAAACGGCTTCTTTATATTCGTTATACCCGTCGCTGTGATTGTTTCTCATAACGCACCTCCGCTTATACGGGTATTATTTGCCGTTTTTTACTATTTATCCGCCAAAACACGCCTCCGTCGGCAATCAGATGACTAAAGTAAAAAAATACGGCGGACGAGCCGCCGCTTGCGTATACAGACTGTCTGTTTACAGTATTAAAGACCAGTACACGGGCGCGCTTCCCGATACTGCTATCACTAAGCACATTACAAACGTATCCAAAAAGATAAGCACCCCGGGCGTTGAACTTACTTTTACGGCAAAATCGTAGTCCAAATGCTCCTTTACTGTTGAAATGAAAGGCTCCCTTGTCTCGGCAAATAATACATCTCAGCATATTTTGTCTCTCGGTAAACTTTAAATATATAAATCGAATGCGGCGATTTCCGCCTCATCGTTTAAAAATTACGCAAGAGCTTTTTTCATTTCGCTTATTATCTTACTCTCAATCCTCGATACCTGAACCTGAGAAACGCCGAGTATCTTTGCGATCTCGCTCTGAGTCTTATCCTTGAAATATCTCAGCACGATAACTGTCTTTTCCCGTCCCGGCAACGTCTTTATAAAATCTTTTAAAATCATTTTGTTCATCATATCGTCGCCGTCTTCTCCAGTAGCAAGCTTGTCCATTACGCACTGAGAGTTGTCGTCGTCGAATTTTTCGTAAAGCGAAACGGGATATTTACTGCTGTCCATTGCGAAAACTATCTCCTGCGGATCTACGCCGAGTTTTTCCGCAAGATACTCGACAGACGGTGCGTCTCCGTGCGTCTGTTTGTATTCGCTTGTTATCTGCTGTATCCTGAGCGAAGCCGATTTGAGCGCCCGACTGACCTTTATCGCGCCGTCGTCGCGGATAAATCTCTTTATCTCGCCCGCTATCATAGGTACTGCATACGTAGAAAACCTGACCCCGAAAGACACGTCGAAATTGTTTATCGCCTTGACAAGTCCCATCGCGCCGAGCTGAAGCAGATCGTCGTATTCTATCATTTTGTTGCGGTAACGCGCCGCAATAGATTTGATGAGCGGCATATTGTGTACGATCAGCTTTTCTTTTGCCTTATCGTCGCCGCCCTGCGCCGCAACGATAAGGTCGACAGTCTCATTGTAATCCAGCATCAAGCAACCTCTTTTCCGATATTTTTTACCATCCTGACTGTCGTACCTTTCCCCGGCGTGGAATCCACGCTGATCTCGTCCATGAAAGTGCTCATAAGAGTGAAGCCCATTCCGCTTCTTTCCTCTTCGGGTTTCGTAGTATAGAACGGCTCCATCGCCTGCTTTACGTTTTCGATGCCTTTTCCGCCGTCGCTGATTATTATTGACAATTTTCCGTCGTCTACACACAGATCGAGATAAACGTAGTTGCCTTCTTTTCCGTCGTAGCCGTGAATCACGCAATTAGTAAACGCTTCCGAAACTGCCGTCTTGACGTCGTCTATCTGTTCGATTGTCGGGTCAAGCTCTAAGCAGAAAGCGGCAACAGTACTTCTTATAAAAGCGTCATTGGCGATATCGGCGGAAATTTTGATATAAAGTTTGTTCATATTGACCTCACAGATTTATTTTTTGAATGATTGAATAAATTCCCGCAAGCGACAGTATTTTGTCTACGTGCGGATTTGGCGAAGAAATATATATCCCCGCGCCTCTTCTCTTTAATGTTTTGTACCTGCCCAGCAACACGCCTATGCCCGTGCTGTCCATAAATTTAAGACGTGAAAAGTCAAAAACGAAATTTCGGAATCCGCCGCGGGCGATGCGGTTATCCAACGTATCGCGCACGTCGGACGCGGTATGCTCGTCCAGTTCGCCGTCAAAAGCTGCGATCACGGTGTCTCCGTTATTAATCATACTCAGTTGCATACTCTTCTCCTTTTTTGTAGTGAAAATATTATAAAATATCGATAAAGCTGAAAAAAAGCCTCTTTTGGCGACTTTTGACGATAATTGACAGATCGACTGCGAAAGTTAGAAATTATGCAAAATCGGTAAAAAAAGTGCCGCGTATTACGCGGCATAAAAAATACAGTTTAAGTAATGCTGGTCGCAACTATCGGCGGCGGGATCATTGAAAAAGCACAACCTTCCGATACCAGACCAGAATAATACGAACAAGGTTTAAAGCGGCAAATTTACGTAGCTACTGCGTTAAATGCCTTGTCCCCGTGTGACGGGGAGCATTAGTCGGCTGTCGCGTATC
>DVNX01000004.1 GCA_018714045.1 Candidatus Ornithoclostridium faecavium | reverse complement strand
GTCATTTTACTATCTCCTTTAGCCATTGTTTGGTACGGTTGCATACCAGGTCGTATCTGTTCACTTTTTCGAGAACGAGGTCAGCGCTGTTTCTTATCAGCTTCCACGTTTCGGTGAGTTGTTTTTTCGTCTGTCCGAGAGCCTTAGCGTAACTGTCCTCATGCAGCCTGTCCGCGGCGCGGGTCAGCGCGCAATCGATAAGGACGATATAACTGTCGGTCGCGAGCGCGCACAGCGTAGCATCCGTGACGAGATTCGCGCTTAAAGCTATCACGGAATTTTCGCAATCGGCAAGCGAATTCACGGTATCGTCGGCTTTGGATTTCGCGAACTGCTTGCTGGTAAGCTTTACAAGCGTATCGGGTTTTCTCCCCGCGCAGAAATAGTCGAATATCCCGACCGAATCCGCAAAGGTCATCTCAAGGTCTTTTGCAAGCCTTTCCGCCGCTCTTTTGCTGAGCTTATAATCCGCTCCTACAAGCGTTACGTTATTCTTGTACGACATACGCGCCGCGCTTTATGCAGATCGCGTAAAGCGTTTCGCCGTCAGTGATGACAGCGGCGACCTGCACCTCGCCGTAATTCTTGTCCGCGGCTTCGGAAGCGGTTATGTTTATGCCTCCGTTCTCGCCTATAGTGACGGTGATATCTCCGTCGCTTCCCGTTATGTATACCTGTCTGAAGCCGTTGAAATCCGCGTCGGGCACAGCGTCAGTATAATTGTCCAGCCGTGCGAGTAGGTCGGGGTTGGGATGAGTATATTTCTCTTGTGGTTTCTCTCTCGTACCGCTGGTCGAGATTATCGCGAATTCAGCGTCTATCTTGTCGAGAAAAGCCTGCGTGGTTGAGCTTTTCGAACCGTGATGCCCGACCTTGAGGATATCGGTATCTATATTGTCGAGATAGCCTTTCGAGAGCACGTATTCTTCTGTCATCTCGTTGGCGTCGCCTGTCAGCACGATAGTCCTTTCCGCATATTCGAGAAGGCATATCGGAGAAACGGCATTGATCTTTTCTGCGTTTGTGCCCGTCGGATAATCCGCTTCGTCGAACGAATAGCATTTCATCTCCCAATTCTCTCCGCTTATCGTATACGCGCCGACGTTGTTATTGTACGCGGCTTCCGCCTTGTTACCGTTTCCGTCGGTGTAAGTCTCATTTTCAGCCGCTTCAAGCAGATCAAGCCATGTATTGCTGTCCTGCGCCTTGCCGAGCGGCATATAAAGAGATTTTATCTCATAATTATCAAGCAGTTTTTTCGCGTCGCGGATATGGTCGTAGTCGCCGTGAGTGATAAACAGATAATCTATCTGTTTAACTTTTCTTTCCTGCAAAAACGCGTTGGCGTGCTCCCACGGAGATGTTGAGCCGAACTCGCTGCCGATATCCATCACCATATTCTTGCCGTCGGGGAAAGCGATATATATACAGTCGCCCTGTCCTATATCGAGAACTGTCATCTGCAAAGTGTCGCCCGTAACGTAAGGATTGTCTTCCTGCCCCGTACCCGTGCCTATACCGCCCGTCTGTTCGGAAGGATCGTCTTTTTGCATCAAAGAAGCGATTATGCCGTTGAGGACGTCGGGTTTGAAATACCACAGCGCGACGAGCGCCGCGACGATTATCAGCACCACTACGACAAGGAAAATTATCTTTCCTTTACTGAGTTTCTTTTTGCGTTTTGCCGCTCTCGATTTAGCCATTGTCAGTCCTCCTCGGCAAAATATTCGATTACCTTCTTTTTCTTTTCGGGTTTATTGTCTCCGTGCTTTGTGAACAACATAGTGAAGAACGCGACAGCGATACAGCACACGCCGTACACGAAAATCATGCTTTCGCCGCCTTCGGGCACAGCGTCGAGGATAAGACCCGCAAAGAACGGGGTTATCGCCTGCGCCGTCATAGAAGCGACGTAATAATAACCTGTATACTGACCGACGTTGCTGCCCTTTGCAAGCTCTGTGACCATCGGAAGAGTGTTTACATTGATGATCACAAGTCCGAAGCCCGCGATGAGGAAGCAAGCCGTAAACGCGACTTTGAGAAGCACAGCGTTGCTGTCAAAGCTGCCGTCGTTCAGGAATATACAGGGAATGAACGCGGCTACCGCGATGACTACGCCGATAAGAATAGTCTTTTTTCTGCCCAGTTTGCCCGCCATAAGAGCCACGGGTAAAAGCGCTATCGCGCCGCCAGCGCCGTTAAGAATATTGATTATTCCGACGAAACTGTCTTCCATTTTGAGCACGTTGGTCGCATAAGTCGAAAGGTGCGTTTTTATAGCGTTCCAGCCCATGAACCACATAAACACAGTACCGAGTATGAGCACGAAAGAAAATATCTTTTCTTTGGGGAGCCTCGAATAAGTCGCGATTTCTTCTTCGTCTACGACGTTCCATTTCTTCTCCTCTTCCAGTCTTTCGGCGACGAACTTGTTTTCTCTTACCGTGCAGAGGAACGCTATCAGCATAACTATCATTACGCCCGCGAGAGTGAAGAAAAGCGCGAGGTGCGACTGGTATCTCTGTTTCGCGAGAAGCGTATAAAGAATAATAGAAGCGAGACCGCCCGCACCGCCCATAAAGGTTATTATAGCGTTGGCCTGCGAACGCAGCGGCTTGGGAGTCACGTCAGGCATGAGGGCTATCGCGGGGGATCTGTAGGACGACATCGATACCAATACGCCCAGAAGCGCGATTATAAAGCATATGAATATCGCGGGCTGAGTCTTTGTCACACTCGCCGCTAATTCTTCCTGCGCAGAATAGAACGAACTGAGGAAATTGTTGAACGCGACCAGATCGTTTCCTTTAAGCACGTCGCTCGCCTTGTCTATGCCGCCCGCCGCGCTTACCTGCTGCCACAATTGCTGAACCTCTCCGCTCCATGCGTCGGCGCTGAGGAAACCTTTGTCGACTAAGACCTGCGGATCGGTAATGCTTGCCGCCATGACTTTCTCAAACTGAACGTTCTCAATAACGACCATAACGACCATGAACACTACCGCAAGCAGAGTTCCTATAACAATAAAGGTCGTGCGCCTGCCGTATTTCGCCTTTGTGTATTTATCCGATAAGTGTCCGAAAAACGGCAGAAGGAATATCGCCAACAAGTTGTCCAGCCCCATTACCAGACCGTACTGTGTCGCATTCAGACCGAACACTCTGTTGAGAATGAGCGGCATGATATAGTCGTACACTTCCCAGAAGCACATGATGCCCATAAAGGCGAAGCCGACGACGAGGGTGCGCTTTACGTTTAAAGTCATAACGGAGTTGTCTTTACTTTTCATAATCTCTCCTTTATTATACGGATTTCAGAAGGCGCGCGTGCGCGCTTTATAAATATATCCTAATTGACAGTATAACAGTCTTAAAGGGATTTTTCAATAAAATTATTCAAACTTTCTTCCGCCATGCCGTACACGCCTGAGTCATTGTGTAGGAAATAATACTTGAAACAGGGATTTTTTACACGTTTGAGCCGCCGCTTGAAAGCTGAAAAGCCGCACTGTAAACCCCGTGCAAAAAACGCTGTCGGACGCGTTGACTTTTCAATATTCCGTTCGTTTAAAATTTATTCAAAAAACCTTAAAATCGACCCTTTAAACGCTTGACAAACCCTTGCATAATTTCTATAATCGTCTTGTTTAATAAAAATAAACTCGCGGTTTATTATGTCAGATTATAAATTACGTCGGGTTTAACAATACTAAACAATGTACAGGAGGGAAAAAAGATGGATATCGGCGGCAAACTCAAAGCAATGCGTCTGCAATGCGGTCTGACTCAGGAAGAACTCGCCGACCGTTGCGAACTGACTAAAGGTTACATTTCACAGCTTGAAAACAACCTTACCAGCCCTTCGATCGCTACTCTGATTGACATTCTGACTGCGCTGGGCAGCAACCTCAAAAGCTTTTTCAGCGATGAAACCGAAGAACAGATCGTGTTCCGCGACAGCGACTTTTTCGTAAAGGAAACGGACGGTCAGTCGGTCACCTGGCTGGTACCGAACAGTCAGAAAAACGAAATGGAACCCATACTTATGAAACTGGACGCGCACACTAAGTCGGACGAGGATATGCCTCACGAAGGAGAAGAGTTCGGTTATCTGCTCAAAGGCAGCGCTGTACTGCATATCGGAAAGCATACTTACAGACTGAAACAGGGAGATTCCTTCTATTTTACCGCACACAAAAGACATTTCGTCGAAAACGATACCGACAAGCCAAGCGAGTTGCTTTGGATAAGCAGCCCTCCGACATTCTGATACAAGGGAGACAATACAATGGAAGACAAGAAAAAGAACAATCAGGCTGAATACATTATCGAGCTCAACGGCCTTACAAAAGTTTACGACGGCAAGACCGTAGTCGACCATATCGATCTTAAAATAAAGCGCGGCGAGTTCGTGACCCTGCTCGGTCCCAGCGGCTGCGGCAAGACGACCACGCTCAGAATGATAGCGGGCTTCGAAAGACCCGACGAAGGCTCTATTACTCTCGAAGGAAAGGATATCGCGGATCTTCCTCCCTACAAGCGTCCCGTAAACACGGTTTTCCAGAAGTACGCGCTCTTTCCTCACCTGAACGTTTACAAAAATATAGCTTTCGGTCTCAAGCTCAAGAAAGTCGAGGTCACGAAAAAGAATATCTTCGGAAAAGAGGCCACGAAACTGGTCAACATGGCTTATATGCCCGTTGAACAGAAGGTCGTCAGAAAAGACGGAAGCGAGGTCGTAAAGACCGTTCCTTTCTGCCGCTCTTATCAGATGATGACCGTCACCACGAAAAAAGGCGTAAAGAAGATCAAAAAGGTAAATCTTTACAAGAAATTCATTGACGACAAAGTAAAACACGCGCTCAGGATCGTAGGACTTTCAGGTTACGAAGACCGCGACGTAAACAGCCTTTCGGGCGGTCAGCAACAAAGAGTCGCGATCGCGCGCGCTATCGTCAACGAGCCGCAGATACTCCTTCTCGACGAGCCTCTCGGCGCTCTCGACCTCAAGATGAGACAGGAAATGCAGCTCGAGCTCAAAGATATGCACAAAAAACTGGGCATTACGTTCATATACGTCACCCACGACCAGGAAGAAGCGCTGACGATGAGCGACACCGTCGTAGTCATGAAGGACGGCGTTATAATGCAGGAAGGCTCTCCTATCGAGATCTACAACGAGCCGACCAGCGCGTACGTAGCGGACTTTATCGGAGAATCCAACATTCTCGACGGCGTTATGCCCGAGGATAAAAAGGTAGTATTCGCAGGCGCTGAATTCGAATGCGTCGACACAGGCTTTGCTCCCAACGAGGAAGTCGACGTCGTCATCCGCCCCGAAGACTGGGTGATCAAGCGCGAAGGCAACGGCATACTAAGCGGCGAAATAACGGGCTGTATGTTCCGCGGCGTGCACTACGAAATGACCTGCATGGCGGGCGGCTACGAACTCATACTGCACAACACAGTCGAATACAAACCCGGCAGAAAGATAGGTCTTTACGTGGATCCCGAAAATATTCAGATAATGCATAAACAGCATATGAACAATACCCTTCCCGTAAGATTCGCGTCCAACACTACTTTCGAAATGTGCGGCGGAACGTATACTTTCAAGCCCGAAGCATGCTTTGATAACTGCGAATACGACGAGGAAAACGACGTACTCAGGATCAACGGCGAAGAAATCGTCTTAAAAGGCAGAGAGGCAAAAGTCAGTTTCGAATTCGACAGTATCGACATGACAGACGACGAATATGCAGCGCCTCTTGCAGGCAACGTCGAGAGCATGATATACAAGGGTAAAAACTACCTTGTCGACATTAAGACCGACGACAACTCTCACATATATGCGGATACCGAATACCTGTGGGACAAATACGACAGGGTCGGAATAAAAATAGACGAAGACAAGTTCGCCTTCTCCGACTGCGATTTCATCGAAAAATCGTCTTTAATCAACACGGGAGAAGAAAAAAATGCGTAATACGTTTAAAAAGATGCTGGCGACGCCGTACGCTCTGTTTATGGCGTTGTTCGTGATATTGCCTATAATCCTCATCGCCGTATACGCTTTTATCGACAGCGACGGGGCGTTTACTCTGCTGGGCAATTTCAAGGAGCTTGCTAAGGAAAAGTCGCTGGACAACGTAATAAAAAATTCCGTTATAGCGGGGCTTTCCACCAGCGTTATATGCCTGCTCATCGGATATCCGATAGCTTATTACCTGACAAAAAAGGAATTCAACCGCACAGGCGTCATGATCGGACTTTTCCTCGTTCCTATGTGGGTCAACTTTCTGCTCAGAATGATGTCCACGAAAGCCGTGTTCGGAGTTCTCGGCATCCCCCTCGGCATGGGCACCGTCATCTACGGTCTGTGTTACGAATTTCTGCCCTTCATGATAATGCCGATATATACCACTCTTCTCAAGATCGACAAAATGTATCTCGAAGGAGCAGAAGACCTGGGCGCAACCCCTACAAAAGCGTTCTGGAAAGTCACCGTTCCGCTCTCTATCCCCGGAGTGATAAGCGGTCTGACGATGGTCATAATACCGTCTGTAACGACTTTTGCGGTCTCTGAAATACTTTCAGACAACAAGATAAAACTGCTGGGCGACTTTATTTACAACCTCAAAGCCTATAATCTCAATATGGCGAGCGCGATATCTCTGGTTCTCATGGTGCTGCTTGCCGTATCTATGATAATTACCAACAAGTTCAACGACGAAGAAGGAGGCGGATTATGGTAAGAAAGATCTTAGTCAGATGTTTTATCGGCATAATACTTATCCTGCTCTACCTGCCTATCATCTGGATGATCGTGTTCTCATTCTCAGACACTCCGTCGTTCAGCAACTGGAACGGTTTTACCTTTCAGAACTATATAGATCTGTTTACAGGACAGAGCGCGAACGCAAGCCGTATCAACGAAGCGGTCGTAAATACGCTCTTCGTGGGCGTGTTTACCAGCCTTTTGTCCACGATACTGGGTACTCTGGGAGCGATAGGACTGCACGCGATACACAGCAAACGTATAAAGACGGCATATATGGTATCCAATCAGATACCCATGATAAACAGCGAGATCGTCACCGCGATATCCCTCGCGCTGTTGTTCAACCTCATTGCCTCTGCAATAAGCATATCCGACGGCACATGGCTGGAAACGGCGATAAAACTCATACTGGCGCATACGACCTTCTGCACTCCTTACGTGCTTCTGAACGTGCTTCCGCGCCTTATGAAATACGACAACAAGATATACGAAGCGGCTCTCGACCTGGGCTGTACGCCCGCTAAAGCTATGTTCAAGGTCGTCTTACCCGACATTATGCCCGGCATAGTCGTAGGCGCGATCCTCGCGTTTACGCTGTCGATAGACGACTTCGTGATAACAAAGGTCAACGTCACCAGCTTTGAGACACTGTCGACGATGCTGTACGGATTAAAGAGCGGCAAACATCCGTTGCCTGCGGATATAAAATCCCTGTTCTCTATCATATTCTTCATCGTATTTGCAGGAGTCATGATAATGTACAGACCCAAAAATCAGGCAAAAAGCAAGAAATGATCCGCATTAAGCGGCAATAATAAAAAACAAGTAAAGGAGTACTTTTATGAAAAAGAGAATCACAATCGTAGCAATGGTTCTGGTCCTCGCGATGGCGCTCGTATTGCCCATCGTTCTCACGGGTTGTCAGGACAGGAGCGAAATCCTCAAAGTCTACACCTGGTCTGAATACCTCGATGAAGGCCTCGAAGAAGAGTTCGAGGAATACTATACGTCTGTAACGGGCAAGAAAGTCACCGTCAAACTCGAATTGTTCGACGAAAACGAAATGATGTATACTCAGATAAAAACTTCGAAAGCCGACTACGACGTCATATGCCCGTCCGACTATATGATAGAAAAGATGATAAACGAAGATCTCCTTCTCAAACTCGACGATATCTCTTCTTACGGTTACGAAGATCTCGTCGATTACAGAGACGGTATGTCCGATCTCGTAATGAGCGGCGAAAACAGCCTCTTCAAATACGACTACGACAAAGAGAGCGGCGAATACAACCTTTACAGCCGCTCTTACATGTGGGGAACTATGGGAATCTGCTACGCAAAGGATTCCACCGCATACAAGAACACTAAATACGGCACCTACTCTTCTATGCAGGAATACATCGAAGATAACGGCTGGTCCGTATTCTCCGACCCCGCGATGAAAGACGTGTTCAAGCTCAAGAACTCGATGAGAGACACCTACGTCGCTTCTTCCATATATACCCTGCTCAACGAAAAGTCCAAGTACTACGATCAGAACGCTACCGTTTCCGGCGCGCTCAACGCGACCGACAGCGCTACCGTAGCGAAGATCGAAGAGATAATGCTGGAGCAGTACAAACTTTCCAAAG
>DVNX01000019.1 GCA_018714045.1 Candidatus Ornithoclostridium faecavium | reverse complement strand
CTGAGGCGCCCGCGTGGCGGGAACAGTAGTCGCTGTCGCGTACAGTTGTCTGTATCAAATAGCTAAGCTTTTTTGTTTACACCATAGGCTTTGAACACATACTGAAATCATAGCCTGAGAGTGCGTGCAGTTTTAAGCAGTGTTATCCGTACCCGATTGCATAATGTGAAGACTTTCAACGCTCCCGCCACGCGAGCGACTCCCATATAGGCTTCGTTAAGCGTAAACAGTAACGATACGCGACAGCCGATCAATGCTACCGCCACGCGGGCGACAGCCGACTAATGATCCCCGTCACGCGGGGACAAGGCATTTAACACAGTAGCTACGTAAATTTGCCGCTTTAAACCTTGTTTGTATTATTATGGTCTGGTATAAGTTAAAAAAGTTATTTAGAACGCAAAGTAACTATTACAAGTTCAGGCATATTGTTTACTCGCGGAAGAACAGAATCGCCCAGTCCTCTGCTGACTATCATAGAGGTATCGTTTTTTATATGTATGCCTTGCGTGTATTCAGGGAAAAAGCCCTGACCCGGCGCAAAAAGTCCTTTGTCTCCTATTATTAACTGACCGCCGTGCGCGTGGCCGCATAAAACGAGATTCGCGCCCGCTTCAACGTATGCTCTGAAATATTCTGGACGGTGGCTTAATACGATATTGTAAAGTCCTTCTTTTTTGTGCGAGTTTATCTTTTCTTTTATTATAACGTGATAACTGTCGAAATAATCGTTTTTTTCAGTAAAAGAAGGGTCTTCTATGCCTATCAGATTTATGCTTTTATCTCCTCTTTCGATAATAAAACTTTTGTCGTCGGCAATTATAACGCCGATCTCCGACATAAGATTTTTTATAAATCTGTAATTATAGCAATCGGCTTCGTGATTGCCGCTTATAAAGTAAACGGGCGCTATCTTTACGGCTTGTTTTAAGAAATCAAGAGAGTTGTCGTAATATTCGTTGACAGAATTTATTATATCGCCCGTAACAACGATGATATCTGGCTTTTCAGCGGCAACAAGACTTTCAAGCTCTCCTTTCCAGTCCCTGTCGTGAAGATCGGAAACCTGCGCTATTTTTAAGCCGTCAAACTCATCGGGAATAAGGTCGTCTTTTACCTCGTAATACGATACATCGATATTAAAGTTGGTATAAGCTATCCATATACCGAGCGATACGAAAATTATCGCCAGTATTTCGAGAAAGACGGTTATTATAAAAGCTTTGTCTTTTCTTACCATATATTAATTATGATTTATCAAATATAAAAAAGCAATATAAAAAATCACCCGAAGGCGAACCTTCGGGTTTTTCTTATGTATTAAGTCTTTTGTACTCAACAACTTTCGTATCTCAGAATCCTTTGTAAACTCTTTTGTACTTAAAAAGTCTTCTGTACGTCTGTATCTTTTGTATACAAGATCTTAATGTATCTTAACTTTTTATCGTGAGTATATAAAGATCTTTCGTGCTTTACTCCTGCTCTGACAGGGTGTCTATCAGTTCGTATATCCTTATAAGGTCGTCCTTTGTATAATAATCTATAAAAATTCTGCCTTTTTCGTTGTTGCCGACCGCCTTTACCTTTGTGCCGAACGTGCGCTGCATATTGTTTACCAGCTCTTTGAGTTCAGGCGAAATAAACGCCTTTTTCGGGGTCTTGGGCTCTTTTCCCGGTTTAAGGTATGCCCTGACCATATTTTCGAGCTGTCTTACGGAAAGCTGTTTGTCGCACGCCGCCAGCGCGTATGTAGCCTGTACGCCCATATCCTTTATAGAAGCGAGGCATCTCGCGTGACCTGCCGAAAGTCTGCCCGTTTCAACCATCTCAACTACTACGGGGTTGAGAGACAAAAGTCTGAGGCTGTTGGCGATGACGGGTCTCGACTTACCCAGCTTGTCCGCAAGTTCTTCCTGCGTGAAGCCGTATTTTTCCATAAGCGAGCGGTAAGCCCTGGCTTCTTCTATCGGGTTGAGATCCTCTCTCTGAAGGTTTTCGATGAGAGCTATCTCCGCCATTTCGGATTCAGTAAATCTCTTTACTATCGCGGGAATAAACGAAAGCCCCGCCATCTTGCTTGCCCTTAATCTTCTCTCGCCTGCGATGAGTTCGTATCTTCCGCCTTCCTTCGGGCATACCAGGATAGGCTGTATGACGCCGTAGTTTTTTATGCTTACAGCCAGTTCGTTGAGAGCGTCCTCGTCGAAATGCTTTCTCGGCTGATTGGGATTGGTGTCTATGAGTTTTGATTCAATCTGAGTGACCGCTTCGCCTTTAGTATCGTCGTTTGCCAGTTTAAGAGCAAGGTCGATAGTAGAACGGTCTTCTGATTTTTTAGCCATACGTACCTCTTGATTAAGTAAAAAACAGTAAAATAATGTATTATACTGTTTTTAAGTAGTTTTACAACTAAATTATAACAAATTAAGTATGGTAATGCAATACAAAATATAAAAAATAAGATATACAGAAAGAAAGAAGATAAAGTTGATATTGATTTTAAAAAGCATTTTAATTATAATAAAATCAGTAAGAAATTAAAGGAAAAAGTATATGAAAAACGATAAACTTACAATATTTTTATCTCATTCTCATAAAGATGAAGAAAAAGTAAGAAAGATAAGAGATGTTTTTGAAATTCTTGATTGTGAACCACTCATTTTCTTTTTAAAATGTCTTGATGATAACAATACAGAGCTTGAAGATTTTATAAAAAAAGAAATAGAGGCACGGAATATTTTTCTTTATTGTAAGAGTGATAATGCAGAAAAGTCTGAGTGGGTACAAAAAGAACTGGAATATATAAAGAGTCTTGATGAAAAAAGACTGTATGAAATAGATATAGATAAAGAATTTAGTTTGGGAATAATAAAGATACTCTCATGTATACAGGATATCATAAAAAGTAATAAAGTTTTTATAGTAGGATCTGAAAAAGACAGAGCTTTAATAAAAAAGATTTCAGATTATTTGAGAAATAAAGGAAGGGTTGTTATAGGGGAAGATTTAGAAAAAAGTTTCAAATCAAGTATTTACAATAAAAATAATGTAATTATAAACAATATAGTGAAAGATATAAAAGATGTTTCTAAAGAAGGAAAATTTATAATATTATGTACTCATAATTTAGTAGAAAGTAAATTTTTATTAACAGTAATTCAATCAATATTTAATAATGAAGGACAATATATAGCAATAATTAATGATAAAGAAATATTTGATCAAAATATTGAATTAGATTATTATTTTGGAAATAGAACAGAAAAAGTTATAAAGATAAACAAAGTAATTACTAATAGCCAATTAAAAGAAATATATAATAAACTAATAGAATAAATTGTCAGACAAGAGGATTTGTCCTGGGCTTATTGCCTCCGCGAGGATATTTTTTGTCGCAGGGCTTTATCTTTTTGTATACGGGCACTACTCTTACGTCGCCGCCGGGAAGAGAAAAATCAACGGTTTTTTCGAGTTTTGCACCGAGAACGCAAGCGGCGTTTTTAGCCGCGGCTATCTCCTCTTCCGCGCCCGAACCTTTATAAGCGATTATCCTGCCGCCTGTTTTGCATAAAGGAGCGGTGTATTCGAGAAGGATATTGAGCGCGGCGACAGCTCTTGCGGTAACTATATCGTATTTTTCCCTGCCCGTTTTTGCAAAGTCTTCGGCGCGGGCATGCAACGCTTCGCAGTTTTCAAGGCCAAGTTTTTCGATAACGCCGTTTAAGAAATTCACCCTTTTGTTAAGGCTGTCCACGAGAGTGAATTTTACTGACGGCATTATTATGGCGAGAGGTATCGCGGGAAAGCCCGCGCCGCTGCCGATATCCGCGACGAGGCGCGCGCCGTCAAACTCTTTGAAAGGTAAAAGACTGTCCAAAAAGTGTTTTGTCTCAAACTCTTCCGCTGCCGTTATCGCGGTGAGATTCATCACCTTATTGGTCTCTGTAACGCAGTCGTAATATAACTGAAATTTTTCGTATATTCCGTCCGAATAAAGACCGTTATCCTGCAAAAATTTTTTGAGAAGAGGAAAATCAGCCATTATTTGCCCCTCCTTGCCAGCCATACCATGAGCACGGTGATATCCGCGGGAGAAACGCCCGATATCCTGGACGCCTGTCCTAAATTAAGCGGGCGGATCTTATCCAGTTTCTGTCTCGCTTCGAGGCGCAGACCTTCTATAGAAAGATAGTCCGCGTCCTGAGGGAGCGCCTTGTCCTCCAGCTTTTTTGCGCGCTCTATCGCCGACTGCTGCTTCGAAAGATAGCCTTCGTATTTAGCGACAGTCGCTACCTCTTCGAGATAACGCATATCGAATTTTTCAAGTTCGGGGAAATGCTTTACAAGAAGCTCCGCGGTCACTCCCGAGCGCTTAAGTATCTCTCTTAAAGACATTCCCGCGTGAGGAACGTAGTCGCCTATCTCCGCGAAAAGGGGGGCGGAAAAAGAGGGAGAAACAGTCCTTTCGAGAGCCTCGTTTATCTTTTTCAGCGAATTCATTTTATCGAGATAACGCGCATATCTTTCGTCGCTGACGAGTCCGACTTCTCTGCCTATCGGCGTAAGTCTTTCGTCTGCGTTTTCCTGTCTTAAATTAAGGCGGTGTTCGGCGCGCGCGGTCATCATGCGGTAAGGTTCGTTGGTTCCTTTCGTGACGAGATCGTCAATAAGAACGCCGATATAAGAACTCTCTCTGCCCAGTACGACGGGCGCTTTGTCCTGTATATACCTTGCGCAGTTTATGCCCGCCATTATGCCCTGAGCCGCGGCTTCTTCGTAACCGCTGCTTCCGTTGAGCTGACCTGCCATGAAAAGTCCGTCAACGCGTTTCGTCATAAGAGACGGATAGAGCGCGGTAGAGTCTATGCAGTCGTATTCTATCGCGTAAGCGTAGCGCATAAGACGGCATTTTTCAAGCCCGATGACCGAATGATACATTGCTATCTGTACGTCTACGGGCAGCGAACTGCTCATGCCCTGCACGTACATTTCGTCGGTGGAAGCGCTTTCCGGCTCAATGAAAATCTGATGTCTTTCCTTGTCGGCAAAGCGCATCACCTTGTCCTCTATCGACGGACAATAACGCGGTCCAGTACTCTTTATGCTGCCGTTGTAAAGTGGCGAACGGTCGATATTCGCCATTATTATCTTCTTCGTCTCTTCGGTCGTATAGGTAAGCCAGCAAGGCTCTCTGTTCTCTATAAACCCGTCGGTCATAAAGGAGAACGGATAAAGCTTTTCGTCGCCGTTCTGCACGGTCATTGCGTCAAAGTTTATCGTCTTTCTGTCCACTCTCGCGGGTGTGCCCGTCTTGAAACGGCGGGTGGGTATGCCCATATCGAGAAGACATTGAGTGAGTGCGGTCGCGCGGCAGAAACCGTTGGGACCCGTCTCCTGACGGAATTCTCCTATTATGATATTTGCGTTCAGGTAAACGCCCGTCGCTACGACAACGCCTTTGCACGCGAAAGCCTGACCCTGAAGAGTCGTGACGCCGACGACTTTGTCGTTTTCCGTCAGTATCTCGGCGACCTCGCCTTGCAGTACGGTAAGGTTTTTTTCGCGTTCGAGCACGCGTTTCATGTAAAGGTGATAAGCCGACTTATCCGCCTGTCCTCTTAAACTCTGCACGGCGGCGCCTTTCCCTGTATTGAGCATTCGTATCTGCAAAAGGTTGTGATCCGCGCTTATGCCCATCTGTCCGCCGAGGGCGTCCACTTCGCGGACGAGGTGACCTTTCGCCGTGCCGCCGATAGCGGGATTGCAAGCCATAAAAGAAATGGCGTCGAGAGAAAGAGTGACGACGAGAGTCCTGAGACCGAGGCGCGCTAAGGCGAGGCACGCTTCTACTCCCGCATGCCCTGCGCCTATTACAACCGCGTCGTATATTTCGTCGTACCTTCTCTGCATGATACCTCTTTCCTCTTTATGCTCAGATCATATCTTTTTTGCCGTAAACCGCGCGTTTAAGCACAAGGACTTAAAGCGGTTTTCCGCTGAGCACAATTATAGCACAACGCGCTTTTATTTGCAATCGACCCGCGCGTGTGATATATTATAAGCGTTAAAAAAAGCTTTTCGGAGATAAAAATGCAGACGATAGCGGCGATATCCACCCCCGTAGGAGCTGGAGCGATAGGAATAGTCAGGATAAGCGGAGACGACGCGCTTAAAGTGGCGGCTAAGATTTTCAGGACAAGCAAACTTAAAGACCTGAAAGACGCCGTTCCCAATATGATGTATTACGGTACGGTCACTGCGGGAGAGGTGTCGGACAGGTGTCTCGGCGTATATTTCAAAGCGCCTAAAACCTACACGGGCGAGAATATTTTTGAGCTGCATTGTCACGGCGGCGTAAGGCTTGTGAACGAGATATTGAAAGGTTGCATCGAAGCGGGCGCACGCGCCGCGGATAAGGGCGAATTCACAAAAAGAGCGTTTCTGAACGGTAAGCTCGCGCTCAGCGACGCGGAAGCGGTGATATCCATGATAAACGCTGAAAGCGAAGCGCAGCTCAAGGCTTCTTACCGCTCTATGACGGGAAAGCTTTCCGAAGAAATATACGCTTTAGAAGAAAAGCTTCTGGACGCGATAGCGACTATGGAAGCCGCTCTCGACTACCCCGAAGAGATGGAAGAAGAAAGCCGCCGCGTGGCGAAAGATACCGTAAACGCGCTGTGCAAAGAGCTGGAAAAACTTATTGCGACCGCTAAGACGGGCAGCTATGTAAAACAAGGCATAGACGTCGCGATAGTCGGCATAGCCAACGTCGGAAAGTCTTCTACCCTGAACGCGCTTACGGGCAAGGACAGGGCGATAGTCACAGAGATAGCGGGAACTACAAGAGACAGCTTAGAAGAACGCATAGAAGTTAACGGCGTAATAATAAATCTCATAGATACCGCGGGCATACGCGAAACGGACGACAAGGTAGAAAAACTGGGCGTAGACAGAAGCCGCGCGATAGCTAAAAACAGCGATCTCGTCTTGTTCATCACCGAAGCGGGAAGAGAGCTGACAGGCGAAGAAAAAGAGATATTGATTTCGGTAGACGGCTCAAAAGTGCTTTACGTGTTCAACAAAGACGATAAGCCTCACGCGAAAGACGACCGCGAAGGTATATTCGTAAGCGCTAAGACCGGCGAAGGCATAGAACGGTTAAAGAAAGAAATAGTAGACCGCGTTATCGGAGGAGAGATAGATTTTTCAGGAAACATAGTGACGGACAGTCGTCATTACGACGCCTTGAAGCGCGCTTATTTCAGCCTTACGCAGGCGAAAGAAGGATTTGACGAAGAGCCTGCGGAATGTCTTTTAGTCGATATGAGAGACGCCTACTCCGCCCTGGGAGAGATAACGGGAAATACCGCCGACGAAAGCATAGTAAACGCTATCTTCTCAAAATTCTGTCTGGGAAAATAAGCATAAGCCCAACGCAAATATATACTTTGAACTTTAAAAAGCCGTATCGGATATAAGAATACGGCTCTATCTTATTTGAATGGTGAATTATACTTTCAAGTGCAACACTTTGACAAAGAAAACAGATGAAGGTTGATTCAATCCTGTCTTTTTCCGTCTTTAAAATAAACCTCTTTTCTGTTTCCGTTCTTTTCCGCTATAACGCATAAGCCGTCGGGTACGTCGTCTTTGAATCTTCCCGTCAGCACGTCTCCAGAAGGGTAATTCAGGATCCCGTTGCCGTTTTTCTTACCCTTTTTCATAATGCCTACGTATACGGCGCCGTCAGGATAAAAGCGCATACCGAAGCCGTCCTCTTCTCCGAAAGCGAAATTGCCTTCGTAATATCCGCCTTCGGCATAAGAAAGTTTACCCTGACCGTGGCGTTTGCCTTTGGCGACTTTTCCTTCGTACCGCGTACCGTCGGGATAGAAGATAACGCCCGTACCTTCGGGCTTTCCGACGCGGAATTCTCCGACGTATCTGCCGCCCGAAGCGTAAGTCAGAACCCCGTTGCCGCTTGCGACGTTTTCGCTGAACTGTCCGACGTAGACGTCGCCGTTTTCAAAGAAAAACATACCGTCGCCCTGCCTGTTGCCTCTGAAGAAATTGCCCAGATATCTCGCCCCGTTAGGGCAAAGCTCTTTGCCTTTTCCGTGGCGCAGTCCGTTTTTAAATTCACCCTCGTACTCTATCCCGTTGAAAAGATAAAGCGTTCCTTTTCCTTCGTACTCTCCCTTTTTGAATTCTCCGACGTAGACCCAGTATTTTGTAATATGTCTGCCCTTGCCGTTCAACGGAGAGACCGGCAGTTCGCTTTTTTCGTAAAGTTTTTCAATATCTTCCTTTTTCATATCCTCTTCCTTAACATATCTTCCTGAAAATATTATAACATATTGATATATCAAAGTAAATAACCGAAAGTAAAATCTTTGAAAAATACGCAAAAGCATGAGACGGGGAAATGCGTTGGTTTATATTTAAAGAAAAAAGATTTTTGTAATAAAAAAAGCGCGCCGTTAAGCGCGCCTGTTTTTTATACCTATCAATTAAAAAGTACGTTTCTTTTCGCCGAAGCTTCTGAGCTTGCCGCCGCCCGTACGCTTGAAGTTTATGCTGTACTCGTGATTGTACATATCCTTGGGCTGTTCCTCTTTGGGCTGAGCGGGAGCAGCGGGCTGAGAGGAGTAGTTGCTTCTTTCGCCGTTTCTGCGGTTGCCGCCGTTGCCGTACTTGCCGCCCTGTCTGCCGCCGAAGTTATTTCTGCGCTGACGGTCGCCGAAGTTTCTCTTGTTGGGCTTTATGACGATATAGCGGTTGGGTTCTTCTCCTTCGCTTTCAGTCGTCACGAATTTGTCGTCTGCGAGCGCTGAGTGGATAACGCGTCTTTCGAACGGGTTCATAGGCTCTAATGCCACGTCCTTGCCCGTCTTAGCCGCCTTGATAGCCAGTTTCTTAGCCAGCTTCGAAAGAACGACCGTTCTCTTTTCTCTGTAATTTTCGCCGTCGATGATTATTCTCTTGTCGAGGTCGGACGTCTTGTTGACCACGAGAAGGGTCAGGTACTGAACGCAGTCGAGCACGTCGCCGCGGTAACCGATAAGGGTCGCGGTATCCTTACCCGAAACGGATACGTAATAAGCGTCGTCCTCTTCTCTTATCGTAGCGGTGCAATCGAGACCCATTTTCTGAATAAGGGTATTGATAAAGTCGATCGCGATATCCTTGGGGGTCGCTTTCTGAGTGACTTTTACAGTGACCTTTTTGCGGATGAGCCCCGACTGTTTGACTATCGTAGCTTCTACCTGGTCTTCCGTAAGACCGAGTTCTTTGAGAGCCTCGGCGAGCGCGTCCTCATAGCTGGACGCAGTGATTTCTATTTCTTTCATTTTCTTCCTCCGACGTAGGTCGTGGACAGCAGTCTGTCCTTCTCCACTTTGTCTTTTCTTTTCACGATGAGATTGAATATCAGACTGACCACCGTCGAATATACGTTACTCAGGAAATAGTAGATCGCGAACGCCGCGCTGTACATGATAGCGAACACGCCCAGCATCAGCGGCATCAGATAGTTGAGTATCTTTGTGGTAGTCTGTTGAGTTTTTTGTTGTTCCTCCGTACCCGTAGGCATCTGAGGATTCTGACTCTGCATCAGCTTGGTGCTGATAAAGCTGGTAGCGATGGACAGGATCGGGAGACCGAAATAACCGTTCCATCTCGCCGCGTCCCAGAAGGACTGTTTGTTGTACATATCCATTGCAGGTCCGACCAGCTTGTCATAGGTAAGACCGGGCGAAAGCTCAGGCATCGTAGCGCCGATAGTGCCCAGGAACGTGTCGATATCGGGGATAACGTTGGTGCCGATATCGGACATGAATACGTTTTTGACCCACAGCCAGCTGTGAAGGTCGTAACTTTCCGCAAGAAGAGCGTTGAGCTGGTCCATCGTCATGGTGCCCGCCTGGACTTTTACGATGTTTTCGTTGTAGATAGCCATCAGCTTTTCAACGATAACTTCATTTTCGTACGCGACGAGCGCTCTGAAACCTGCCCAGACCACGAAGAATATCACGATCGTGATTATCATCGGAAGGCAGGAAGCGAATATATGGATCTTCTCTTTCTTCTGGAGTTCAGCCTGTTTCTGACGCAGGATATCGGGGTGATTGGCATACTGTTTCTGTAATTTTTCCAGCTGCGGACGGATGCGCTCCATCGCCTTGGACTGCTTGCGCATAGAAATTTTCTGCCATATATCGAGAGGCAAAACCACCGTTTTGAGCAGCACGGTAAACACGACTACGGTCCAGCCGAAATCGCCTATCGCGTTGTACAGAACGAGAAGGAATTTACCTACGAGGTTTGTCATCTCCGCAGAAAGCAGAGTATTCATAAAAGCCATTTTGCACGACCTCTCAAATCGTCTTTGACGGGATCAAATCCTCCCTTTGAAAAGGGATTGCACCTCAATATGCGCCATATACCTAAGAATACGCCCGCAATGAAACCGCGTTTTTTCACCGCCTGAACCATATACGCCGAACAGCTGGGGGTATATTTGCAGTTTCCCGAAAAAAGCGGGTTGTAATACCTTTTGTAAACGCCCACGGCGCGCGACGTAAGACTCATACCGTCCCCGTCGCGCCCGCCTTTGCGAGCAAACTCAAAAGATTGTTTTCTATCTGAGCAAAATCGCTTTCCGCCGCCTGAGGACGCGCCACTACAAGATAGTTGAAACCGCGCTTGATTTCAGGGATATGTTTGCGGAAAGCCTCTTTAAGTCTTCTTTTGGTCTTGTTGCGGACGACGCTCTTCCCTACCTTTTTTCCTACCGAAAAACCTACCCTCATTCCCCTGTTGGACGGGGCAAAGTAGAGAACGAGAAAGCCGTCGCGGACGCAGGTGCCCTTACGGTATAGATAGTCGAACGACCGACTGTTGGTCAGCCTATACCGTCTTTGCATAAATTACGCGCTGAGATGCTTTCTGCCCTTGTTTCTGCGTCTCTTGATGACGTTTCTGCCGCCGGTAGAACTCATTCTCTTTCTGAAACCGTGCACTTTGCTGCGCTGGCGCTTCTTGGGTTGGAACGTTCTTTTCATAAATCTATCCTCTCTTTTTAGTATTGTCTCGTTGGTGCATCCGCAAACGCTTGCGGCGCGGAAAAAGCGCGAAAAGCGAATCTTTTCCACAATAGCGAAAGTATTATAATATAAGTAAAGAAGCGGTGTCAAGTAAAAATCGGTCAAATGAAGCAATTTGAGAAACAGCAATTTAAAAGTTTTAAAACCGTTTATTGTATTGACAAAAGACTTGAAAAACATTATAATAAATATAGGTGATACGGAAAAACCGTAAAAAAATCGGGAGGAGTTATCAGATGAATAAAAAACTTTTGATTTTCGTTCTCATTTTGCTGACGGCGGTATTTTTGACCGCGTCTTTCGTCGGTTGCGACGAGAACGGAGAAAAAGGAACTTACGTTCTTGCTATCGATAACATTGTCGGCGTAAGCGATGCTGTTATCGACAACAAAGCAAAGACCGTGGCATTCAGAGTGCAGAATTCTATCGACGCGTTCCCTCTCTCCTCAATCACGTTCAAGGACGGAGAAATGCTCGTATACGAAGCGTATGCAGACGAGGCGCTGACGCAGAAATACGAAGGAGAAAACATCCCTCTCGCAGAAGGCGACAACGTTTTCTGGGTGAAAGGCTGGTTTGCTCTCGCCGCGGACAAATACGCCGTGTACAAATTCACGGTAACCCGTACGCGCTCCGAGCAGAGCGTAAAGAGCATCGCGCTTGACGCGGATACCTGGAAAACTCAGTACATGGTCAACGAAATGATGCCCGACTGTTACATAATCGTTACTTACAGCGACGACACCACGGAAAAAGTGCCGCTGACGGCTGATATGATCACGGGATTCGATACGTCATCGCCCGGAATCAGGGAGATAACGATCAGCTACAAAGGCAGTACGCTTACCACGTCCGTAGAGGTCAAGGAAGTAACGGACGGAGACGGGGCTTTAACGCTCGGGGCATGGCAGACGGCATATTTCATAGGGGAAGAAATTTACCTTGACGGAGCTTATCTTCTCTATGACGACGGAAAAACAGTATCCAGAATCGCGATAACTGCCGATATGGTCACCGGTTTCGATACTTCTGCTGAAGGAACCAAGCAGATAAAAATCAGTTACACCGGCAAATCCGTGCTTGCAGAAATAAAGGTTTATGCGCTTGACGACGGAGAGTACGAAGAAGTGAAGAAAAGCACGCTCGACGCTGACAAGTTCGTAGCCAACATGAACAGGATATTCGGATATTTCAATGTCGATATCAATAACTGGTCAGACCACGACCGCAACATGCTGATAGACATGTTTGAATATCTCGGCGTTACCGACAGCGATATCGACAGCGTCGTTTCGGTACTCACGGCAAGCGATTCTACTCTGCTTGAGGATATCAGCACGCTCATAATGTCGAGCGACCCCGATGTCTCAGCGCTTTTCACCGACAGCAACGTAAAGACGGTAACCGAAACGCTCAGAATAGTAAAGGATAAGATCAGCGCGAAGCAGATTGCAAAACTCGCGTCGATTTTCGTGAAAATGGCGTACGGTTATATGGACGCCGTTTCGATCGAAGATCAGGACGGCTGGGGGTACAATATCGATTTCACGAATCGGACGCAAAGCGGACATATGACGTCTTCGTTGATAAGTATCACGGCGCAGGATATGCTCAAATTTATCAACGGAGACGCAAATGCGCTGGCTGTTTTCGAGGAATACACCTCGAAAGAATCGTCGGATTATTCGCAGATAGGCGATATAGAGAAAGTTCTTTCTATGGACGAAACCGCTTACGTTGCCGGAGCTGTACTCGATTCTATAGCCGCTGCCTGCGATTATGACGAACAGAAGATATTTGACATGGTTGCGCTATCGAAGAAAATAGTCGAAGCAGTGACCACAGGAGATTTAGACAAACTGCTCGGCGGTCAGGCTGAAGGGCTTTCTTACAAAGCAATGGTCGCGCAGATAAACGAGCTGGGGAAATTCCTTAAGACGCTCAATCAGACGTTTGCGGACGATCCGCTTCTCGTCAGATGCGGTTCGGCTGTTCTTGACGAAATCTTCAATATCTGGTCTGATACGATGATGGTGGCATTTGACGGCAATACCGTGATCAACGCCGTAGTTGCTCTTGAAAAAGTCGCTATCGAATGCCTTATGAAAATCGACGCGAATTTCGTAGCCGGGCTGTATCTCGATTACGACGATTACGCTAAAGAAAGCGATGAGATCGTGAAAGATCAGAAATTCGGATATATCGCAGCAAAAATTGCGGCATTCGTATATCCCGAATATCAGAAAATTGAACTCAGAGAAAAAACGGCGATAGACGATGCTACCGAAATGGTAAATATGATAGGCGTCCCCTTCAATATACGCGGTATCGTTGATTTTATGGAGAAAGCCGCGGTCAAGGATGCGGACGATTACTCAGCAACCGAACTCAAGGCATTTGCAGACGAATTCTACAAACTTATCAATGGAGAAAGCGTTGAAACAGAGGACAGACTTTTTATTATGCCTTACGGCACGGTTCTCGTAAACGTTAACTGCACCAAAGAAGATCTTGCGCAGGCGATAGCGCAGAGCGCACAGGTCGTACTCTACGATGCAAGTCTGGGTACTAATCTGATAATAGACGATCTGAGTGCTTATACCATAAATTATGACGCGGGTAAAGAGGGCTTCTTCAGTGCGGAAATAGTCATCGAAGGCGCAAAGGCGACTATCGAGTGTTACGCTTACGACTCCACTACCCCTACTAAATTCGTATTGTACAAAGACAGACGCGAACTCAACGGTTACATTTTCGAAAAAGGACAAAGCGTTTCGGCAGAGAACGGAAACAGAAGTCTCTCTTTCAAACATAAAGAGACAGGTAAGATAATCAGCGTAATCGCCGATATAACAGGTTTCGGTTCAGCAGTCGATACGTCTGAAGCGGGATATTCTCTGTCAACGATAAAATATTCAAATGATATATTCGGAGAAATAGAGTTGCCCGTGTTGATAACCGTGGTCGATTTAGCCAACGTCACTCCCGATATGGTCAACAGAATCTATTTCCAATACTGCGATATTCTGCCCCAGGATTCTGAGATACTCATTCACGCAGACGTAACTTTTGCATTCATATTCAGTGAAAGCATAGACGTCATCGTAACGGATCTCGACAGTTCGACTTTGGGAGAGACGACGTTTACTGCTACACTGGCAGAAAACGAAAACGGTATCGAATACAGCGAGCAGCTTAAAGTTACCGTCGTGACAAAGGAAGAAGCAATGACGGTCGAAGATGCGAGTGTTGCGGTTTATGAAAAGAATATAGTCGTTCCCGTCGGTACTACTTCAGATCAGATCGAAGCGTCGTACAATGTTTCTTACAAATATTATCCCGAAAGCAACGGAAGTCAGGATTACGTGGAATATCTGAACAATAAGTATCTCAGCGAACAGGGACTTAAAATTATCGTTAAAGATTTCGATACGGCACAGGCAAGCGATACTATAGCTCCGCTTAAAGGAAAAATACTTCTCGTTTCGTCTGCTGACGAAAGCATAGTATTTGCCGAGAGCGAATTCGGATATTTCGTTTTCGATCCCGATACCCTGCCTCCCGTTGCGGTAAAATATACGGACGATCATTGGTGGGAAAACATAGAGACTGAGGTGTATACCGAAAGCGAAACCAAATCTCTGGAAGCGTTCCTCCGCAGAAGCCATGAAATAGCTGAGAATAGGGGAATAAGCGATGTCGATATATTAATGTCCGACAGTAATATATTGGGTTTGAATGAGTTGCTTGAACAAGACTTGTCCGGACGAGGCAAAGTAATACTCGAACTCAGGAAAGACAGGGGACAGTGGAAAGAGTACAAGGTCACGTTCAACATCGATTATCTGCACCATACCATCGATTATATAAGAGTTATACCGGATGCATTCAAAAATCTGCCCACGTCGATAAGCGTTGACTATGCGAAAGATGTTGTTTTGCAGGACGAGGAACTCATAGTCGAAAACGTAACGGGCAGCGTAGAGTTCGGTTACGGTTACGACAAAAAGCAGATTTCAGGACAGGATGAAAAAGACAAACTGACTATAGCGGGAGACACTTCTTCTGCTGGTTATAAGCAGTTTACCGTCACTTATACGCTGAACGGAGTAACGTTGAAAGCGGGATCTTCAATCAAAGTGATATCTCTTGAAACCGCACTCGGGATCAGTATCAGCGATATGAGCTACAAGTCATATCTTCTCCATTCTGACAATGCAACGGAAGGCGCGCTTCTTGCAGAAATGACGTATGGCGATTATATTTATATGACGTATAACGATTTCAATATTTATGAAAGCGTAACTACGTTGAAATATGCCAATGATTATTGGGAGAACAACGGCATAAACGTCTGGTTTGCAGTCAAGAATGCGGACGGAGAATACGGCAATTTCGACGGCTCGGAAGGTCCTTTGCGCAGCTGCACCGTATATATCTGCGCAGAGTATTACGGACATTATGCTGAGATTGAAATGTTCGATGTGTTCTACGCCGTTGCACCAGTCGGAATCCGTGAAGTCACTTCGGTAGAATGGCTGTCTTTCGACAGAAAAGTGATTCTTGAAGAAGAAAAGAACTCAGGAAGCTGGAAAGATCTTGTAAATATCACTTATATTTTTGCGGAAACAGATAATTACGAAGAAGGTCCTCTCAGCGAGTTCCTCGAGACGTATACAGGCTTTACGGCTGAATTGGTGTATGACAACGAAATGGAAACATTTAAAGTGGTCGTTACAGGTCCTTACGCTTACTATCGTCAAAACAACATAGTAGTTGTACCCGACAATGAGGCAAACAAACAAACTAACGTCTATATCACGGAATCAAGTCAGTATATAATGGCGGACGCACAGCCTGTGGCAGGCAAAGATTTCAGACTTACCGCAGAGTACGGATACGGATATAAGACGACGGAAATAGAAGACTACTCTGCCGTGACCGTAAAACTTGTCGAAGATTTAGGCAATGAAAGAATATACGAGATAAGTTACGGAGAATTTACCTGCGACGTGTTCTATCAGGTCCTGTATGACGTATATGCGGAAATGAATATTCAGGCTCTGCAGTACGATCTCAACTGTTCTGTCGACGAAGTTGTGATATACGGAGAAATAACGCTGGTTATCAATGGCGAAAATGTCGCGTATATATACCCCAGTGACAGAAATATCGCTGACATCAACCGCGAACTGCAAGGATACGGCTTGTCCCTGTCTCTGGAAAATTTCGATCCGACGATGCCTTGTTACGAACAGGGAGAAGTGAGACTTGTGATCGGGGGCAGAGAGAGCGATCCCGTCAGAGTGTTTGAAAGAGGAAAAGCCATAATCAACACGATCAATCTCGACTCAGTGATTTACTCACAGAACGGAGATAAGGTACAGACGTTTGTGAACGGATATATATCTTACAGTTATATGGACGATTACGGCAGCGTTTATGAGGACATAAGCTATTATATATCCGGTGAAACGCTGGAAAGCCTTAACGGTAATTTCGAGCAATACAATATCGTTTTTGATTTAGTCGGTCTCGATACGTCTCTTCCCGCCGAAGAACAGACCGTCTATATCAAAGTCAACAACGCTATGAGCAACGAAGTGATCCCTTCTCTCGTGACCGAGTAAAAGCCTTATGAAGTGTAAAGCAAAACAAGTGACCAAAATAATCATAATTGCCGCCGCGGCTATCGCGGCGGCAACGCTTTGCTTTTTTTTGACGATCATGTTTACTTTCAACAAAGAAGCCGCGATATGCGATTATCTGGATAAAAACGGAGTTGCTCAAGAGGATCTGTCTTTGATCGTTTCCGGATCAGAAAGCGTTGCAGATACTTTTAAAGGCGACGAAACGAGTTATTACGAAGGCGTAAAAGCCCTTTATGCTCTCGCCGTAAAAGCCGCAGATAACCGTGCTGTTGTCGAAGGAGCTGTAGACGCATATTACAACGCTCCGCGGATAGGCAATCCTTTCGCTATGTTAAAATATTCGTCGATCCTGCAAGAACTCGCATCGCTTAAAGACAAGATCTCTTATGACACGTCGTCAGCGGTCGGAGAAAAGGAAATCGGAGAGTCTGTAAGGCAAATCCTCAAAATATGCGAAGGAATAGCCGAAAACGGCAAAAACAGCTTTGACGAAGCGGCAAAGACTTTGCGCGCAGCGCTTGTTTCCGAAAACCTGCAAGAAGAAGTAAGCTACAAATCTCTGATAAATCTTGCACTGTATGCCGTAGAAGTCACAAAAGAAGCCGATTTTTCCAAGACTTATCTTATCACGGACGCGATCTTCGGCAGCGGCTTTGGCGACATGCATGCCGAAGGAATAAAATCTGCAACTGCTGTATTGAGGAGCGCGGATTACGATACTCTGCTTTCTCTTTCGGGATATCTGCCCGATACGGGGATTTTTGCCGCCGCCGTATGCAATTATGCTTCTAGCGTGCAAGGCTTTGACAAAACTGCGTTCTGCAAAACTTTTTCGGCGGCAATGAACGCATTGTATCGAAAGCAAGGCAAGAATGCAACTTTGGATGATTTTGAAGTACAGGCAAATTTCAACGTTCTGGCAGAGGCAGATCCGGACGCCCTTTCCGAACAGGATAAGGCTGAAATAAAAACAGCCGCGGAGTATTTTTTGTCGGCTTTTTCCTTGTTTCGTGAAAATTGAGCAAAATATTTTCATATATTTTTTTCAGGAAGCCGGGTTAAACTGACCGCAATGCGAATAGCTGAATTTTCACTCCGACTTACACGGGCGCGGGAAATACAAACAGCATTAAAGTTGTTTTATTATTTTTAAAGAGGATTTTAAACCGAGAGTAAAAAAGGGAGCCTGTCGCTCCCTTTTTTATTTTTAACCTTATGTCAAAGGATTTTACAGTGCGCGGATACTTTCCACGGGCTTTTTGCGGGCTATTGAGTATACGGGCAGGAAAGTTGCGATAATTGACGTTACGAGCGCTATCGCAAGCATTATCAGCCACGATACGGGTCCGAATACGAATATCGACACGGACAAAGTTGCGGCTATCTGCGTATTAAGGATCGGGCATATCACGAGGCAAGCGATCATTGCAAGGACATAACATATTATAGTGATAATTGCCGATTCGGCGTAGAATATTTTGAAGACGTCTGCGCTTCTCGCTCCCACTGCTCGCAGTATGCCGATTTCCTTTTTCTTGTTGGATATCGATACCGATATGAAGTTAAACAGCAACAGCATCGAGAACAGCGCCATCACTATACCTACCCATAGGAACACCTTTTCGAGGCTGTCAATGAGCTGATTTACAAACGAGAGCTGTTCCGAAACAGGAGACGCGAGCTTAAAGAAAGAGTCGTCGTCGGCGACGATATATTCGTCGTTCACGAGTGCGGTCATGGCTTTGTCCTCAGGGAAAGGAAGTACGAAATAATTGCATTTCGCGTCTGCCGTCTCGACGAAATCGGTTCTTTCCACCGAGTAATTT
This sequence comes from Candidatus Ornithoclostridium faecavium, assembly GCA_018714045.1. Classification (GTDB taxonomy): domain Bacteria; phylum Bacillota; class Clostridia; order Christensenellales; family UBA3700; genus Ornithoclostridium; species Ornithoclostridium faecavium. The sequence goes on along the minus strand of DVNX01000019.1, from coordinate 7,175 downwards.
TCATTATCGGCAGAATTTGAAGAAGAGTCGGCGTATTCCGAGTAGATCGTCGAGTATACTTCGTCGTCGGCATATATCATCGATACATAGGTACTTCCGCTGTGCACGAAGCCCGCGCATTTCAATCCTTCGATACCTGTCGACGCGCCCGACTGATTGTAGATCCCGAGCTGCTTGCTCATCAGAGAGTCAGCGTCGAAATATTGTAACAAAAAGTCGATCGCTTCATTTACTTCGTCGGTCGTGGCAGAAAAACTTATCCCGTTTTTATCATAGCGTCCGCTTTCTATAATTGATATGCAGGCGTTGACTTTCTGAACGAATTTCTCGGAAACCGCGTTTGCGGCAATATTGATTTTAGAGATGAAATCGGGGTCGTCGTTCATCGCAAGAGTCTCGACGTGCGTTTTCGCGTCGTTGTCGGCATATTGCGCCGCTGTTTCGGGCGAATAACCCTGATAGAGATATTGTTGATACTGTTCTTCTCTGTACGACGCGATCTCGTCCGCATATTTTTCCCTGTATACGGCGATCGCTTTGTCGTATTCTTCTTTGTAAGCCTCCTCAAACAGCTTTGTCGAGTGAGAGATGACTTCGTGCATAACGTTTAAATGAAAGTCGTTGAACGATATCAGTATTTCGTTCTTGCCGAGAGTTGTCTGCCCTTCCTTGAAGAACACGACCGATTCGCGGATCACGGGAAAAGCGCTGAAAGGTGCGATCGTACGGAAAGAAGCAAAGTCGGTCAGAGTCTGACTTTCGTAGTATTTCAGGTACAAGCTGTCTTTCAGGGAGAAGCGGGACGTGTCGACGTAGCTCGCGCTGCTACGCGACAGCGCAATGTGTGCGTCGTAAAACTCCGGCGATACGAGAGCCATGTTGTACATTCCCGACGGGATCAGCTTGGAGAATTGCGCCGAAAGATTGCTGTCGGCAGGTTCGGTACCCTCTTTTATCGTATCGTATTTTTCGGGAGGAGCAGCCTTGTATACTCCGCGCACGGTCAGGGGAACGATCGCAGACGTATAATTGTCGGTTACTGCGAGAGTCTTACCAATTATATCGTCGTAGCTTGCGAGCGTTACGTAGCCGTCGGACGGAACGTAACCGTTGTAAAGCCCCGCCTTTTGTATCGATTCGAAAAGATACGACGAAATCACTACGTCGTTTTTGCCCAGCGCGCCGAGGTCGGTATCTGTCAGAAGTTCGAAGTCTGTCGAATCTCCCGTTACTTCGACAAACATTTTTATATCCGTAGAATAGTAGGAAGATCTCAGCATTTTAGTATTGCCGATGCTGAAGCCCTGACCTTCTGAGTACTTGTCGAGAGAATAGTTGTAAGCTCCGTATACGGTGCCGTACTTTTCCCGTGCGGAGGCAAGATCGGCAGGAGTGAATCTGGTTGCGTTCGATGACGAATAATATCCGTCTTCTTTGCCGTAGGAATAGTATGTGGTCGTTGAGTTGTATTTTTTTGCCATATACATATATTCGTAGCCGGACTGTTTATATGTTGTCACCGTCGTAGACGTCTTGTCGTAAAAAGTCAGCGTAGAGAACAGTCCGAACATGGCGAACGCGATAAAGGACAGGAAAATCGTGAAGAACAGCCTGAACGGTTTGACCTTAAGACTGCTCGCCCCTATCTTGAACGCGTGCCTTGCGGGAAGCTTAGAGCGTATCAGTTTTCCGTCCTCGGCGGTGTAAGCTTTTGCGGGGACGTCCTCTTCTGTCGTGTCGCGGAAGCTCTCTTTCGCGCCGCTGTCGTCTATCTTCGCCGCTTTTTTGTACGCTGTAACGTCCTTTTCGCCGCCCGCGATTATCACGTTCCCGCTCTTGGAAGACAAGAATTTCTTTATCTTCTTCATATCGTCGTCGGTAAGCGCGGAGCCGTCTTTTACGGATACCGTGTCTTCGCCGATAAAGGATACGTTTTCGCTTGCTTCGGTCGCTGAGATCTTCGTCTTCGTGACGTCTGAGATCACCTTTCCGTCTTTCAGCTCGATGACGCGGTCGCCGTATTGCTCCGCAAATTCGCGGTCGTGAGATACGACGATGACCAGCTTTTCTTCGGAAAGCTTTTTAAGCGTGTCGAGTACCTGCTTTCCCGTGTTCGAATCCAGCGCGCCCGTAGGTTCGTCCGCAAGTATTATCTCGGGATTTTTGACGAGCGCTCTCGCTATCGCGACGCGTTGCTTCTGTCCGCCCGACAAAGTGTTGGGCTTACGCTTTGCAAAGTTCGCAAGGTCGACTTTTTCCAGTATCTCAGAGACCGCTTTTCCGTCCTTGTTCTTGCCCTGCAATTCGAGTGCGAGCGCGATGTTGTCCGCAACCGAAAATTCGTCTAAGATATTGTATTCCTGAAATACGAATCCGACGAAGGTGTTGCGGTAGCTGTCAAAATCCGCCGCAGAAAACGACTTGCTGCTCTTTCCTTTTATTACGATCTCGCCGTCGTCGGGAGCGTCCAGTCCTCCTCACAGGTTGAGAAGGGTGGATTTACCGCTTCCCGACTTGCCCAGAAGAAAGACCATTCCCTTGTCCGCGAAGGAAAGAGAGATCCCGTCTACCGCTCTGACCTCAGCGCCGCCTTTGGTCTGGTAGACTTTTACCAGATTTCTTACTTCTAACATGTTACCTCCTTTCAGTCCCGTCTTAGGGACTTTCGGGTTTATTTGTACGTTAAATTTTCCGTGCGTTATATGTATACGCAATTTGATTATACAGGATATGACCGTGCGGGTCAATACGCATATTATTGCCATAGGTTATTGAGACTTTTTATAGCGCAATTATTGGGAAATAAAACCGTAACACGTGTGGTAAAGTCAACGTAAAAATCAAAAGGGTTGCCTGTTTTTCTGCTTGTCGGGAATAAAAATTTTACAATAGAGATTGCGATCTTGACGAAAATCGCGTTCCGATGAATATCTGACAAGGGGTTTAAAGGAAGTTGATGCGGAGTTTTTATTTACGTATGAGAGCTGAAAGTAAAAGATATTTTCAGAAAGACTTCTTAACAGGCGTTTAACGATAAGGCGAAGTAAAATAACTATAAAAGATTTTAATAAAGCTCAGTTAAACGAAATTTTTTAAAGGCGGAGTCCGTTGTATCTGCCTTGAAATACTTAAACGGCGACGGCAGACAGAATACTCTTATTTATATTTTCCGTCGCGATCGGACGCGCTTTTTCAACCGACCTTAGCGAAGCTTATAAACGTATGCGCGGCTTCCCCGTCAGTAGTCGCTCGGGAAATAAAGTTTGCGACTACCCTTGCCCGCCGTTTTCAAGACCCGTCGGAGATCGCCGAGGAGCTTCATTTAGATCAGAAGATCACCGCAGAGTCTTTCTTTATCTTCCATGGGTTTACAAATTGTTTCGTAGGGCGGTCGGGGTGCATTCTCGGTTTATACAAAACATTGTCGTATGCGTTGTATAATTGAAAGACTTCTGCTTTTAAGGAAATTCTGTCGGGTTTCACGGCGGTATGAGTTCTGTTGCCTGCCCGTCTGTCGGGTCGGATCGTCTCCGTTGCTGAATATCTGTTTAATTGCATATTGAGTCTTTATAAGGTCTTTGTTACGGTTTGCTTTTTCAGTCAAGGTTAAATGAAATTTCCTACTGTTGACCGCGCCTTTTGCATTTTCCGACTGACGGTTCCGTCGTTGCTTTGAGTTGACCATAAGGCTTATTTTGCAAATTTATAAAATCAAATGTCTATATTATTCTTGTAAATACGACGAGCCAATACGTTTTCATTTAAAAATAAATACCGCAACTCCGCCAAATAATTTACTTATCGCAGGTTGCACCGCGCAGCTCAAATACCGTAGTTTAAATACCGCGAGTTACATAGCGTAAGTTGCATGACATAAGTTGTACAGCGTAAATTGCATGACATAAGTTGCATAGCGTAAAGTACATGACGTAAGTTAAATAGCTTAACCACAGCGCGAGCTGCACGACGCAAGTTACACAGCGTAAATTACATAGAGTAAGTTGCATGACGTAAGTTATAGCTTAAGCACTATAGTGCAAGTTGCACAGCGTAAATGGCATATCGTAAGCAAGGCTTCGCGATCTGTATGTCATAAGGTTGCATATCGCGGAAACAGATCAGAAATACAATTCAAAAAAAAGTAGTCATAATTAAAGCAAACATAATAAAGCAGATGCACATAACCAATAAGAATATTAAGTTTAATTTGATATGATATGCAACAAATGAGTAATATTTGCCTTGTCTATAAGGACAAGCACGGATAGGCAAAATTTGATAAAGAACGTTTTATTCGTTTTGTGGATAAATATGTGGATAAGTTCGAAAACGATTAAAAAAGGAATGATAAACAGCACGGATACTTATTACTTTGTTTAAGTCGCGCCAGAAAAGAAAAAATGATTAAAAATTGCCTGATCGACATAATAAAACGGTAAAACTATCGAAAAACCAATATCCGATGACGTTTTTATAGTCTGAATGAACCAAAATTTCACGCAAAAGGGGAAATAAATACGCTTTATTCGTATTTACTTTCGATTTTCTGAAATATAAGGACTTAATTTTTCAAACATTATTGAGTCGATGCGGCATATATAAGAAAAGCTGTCGCTTTAAAACCGTTTTAAGGTTAAAGAACGATATGTATAATAAAATCCGATATCTGATATCGCAGAACTGAAAGCGCAGTAATGTTTTCCGCGATGATGAATTTTCTTACAAGACAAAACGAAGAAAACAGGCATATATTTACCGAAAATAAGCGAATATTTCCCTGGTTAAAGTAAGATTTGACATATGTACTCTTCTTCTCTGCTTTATAGTGCGTTTACCGTTTTATTTAGTCTGCAACTAAGGCAAAAGATATGGATCAGCCGACATTATACGTTTTCGTAAAGCTTGTTCACAGAGAAATATAATCAACAAAGTGAGGTTTGTTGCTTTTTACATAAACAAAACGCCTTGTGGATAACGTTGCCGCAAAAGTTTCACATGAAACACTTTTTGAAACAAGTTATCCACAACGACCGTCGGGAATAGCGCAAAAAGGTAATTTTATCAAATAATGTCGAAAACTCAGTTAAAATGCGTTTGATACGGACAGTAAAACAAACAAGTTATCCACAAAGTCAACGTTGTAATATTTTTTAAATCATTATATCAGGTTGAAAGGCGAAAAGTTTACGTTTATCGGCTAAAATCAAATAATAAGAAACATTAATTCGAATACGCATTAAACGGAAAGGCAAAAATACCAATAAATGAAAAGCAGATGATTAAAGAAAAAGCCGATCGTTTTTATTTAATATACGAAAAGCCGTAACGCAATTTTCATAGCAACTTAAAAACACATTGAGGTGTCGCTGTTCTGAGAAAAGTTATCGGAGCGTAAATCGAAGCTCTGCTCAATGTTTTTGGATATGAAATGCAATGAACGCAAGCTTAATTTGACTTAAAATCGTACTATTTTACAGGGAGGGCGCTATTTTTTAAAAATTTTTCGCGCTTCGCGCTATATCTGTCCAATATGATAAAAAAACGGGTTTAGGCGGCGAATTTGCACAGCTAAGCTGTATTAAACGCCTTGATAATATGAAAAATTTCCTTCAGGATCTGTTTAAAAATGCTTTGATTTTAATCGAGTCGTCGCGTTGTAAAGATAAATTTTGCCGTGATCGTGCTGTAATTATATATCCGCAAAAAGATATCGTGGACACGAGCGATCGCGTAAAGAGTATATACGTGCATTGCGATATAAGATTTTCCGAATTTCTCGCATAATGAAATTTGACTCGCTCAGAAATTGCCGATAAGTGCGTTCGGTACCTTCTTTATGCTGTTTAAGCTGTTTTTGAAAACTCAATAAAATCTGAAAATCTGAAAGACGATACAGCTTCAGACAGAATATTGAGTTAAAAAAAGTAAAAAACAGACGTGTTTTTACTGATAGCTTAACGGATAAGAGGAGGCTTTTCGGTTAAAAATTATAGCATATCAAGAATCGGAAGCAAAAAAATCTATTTGTTTTCGTGCAAAAAAGCCCTGTTGCGTATTACGGTTTGAGGCGATAAGAAAAAGACAAAAAGAAAAATAAAAGCAGATTTATAATATCCGTTCCTCTTCTTACGCGCAAAAGCTATTCCGTCAAAGATCAAAAAACCGTTATTTACTTTTAAACCGACTACGGCAAAAAATGTCACCGTCATCGCTTCGGGCGTCAGGTCAGACAATCGTCTTCATCAAACTTGTCGGACGAGTCTCTAAAAAGCGTATGGGCTCCTTGAAACGCGCGGCTTAAAAATGCAGGGAGCGTAGTGTTCAGAAAAGGGATTAAAAAAAACAAGATAGCTGTTGTTCGTCAATAAGTCGGTAAAAATCAAAAAAAGAGATTGTTTCATGTGAAACAAGCAAAATTTTGCGTTAAAAAGCGCCTTGAGTCCCGAAGAGAATAAAGTATATAAAACAGGCGGATAAGGCGACTTAGATTTCAGAGGGTGTTTTTAAAAGCAAACCGAAAAGCAGTATAGTCGTAAAATGCAGAGACAAAGTGTATAAATCAAAATCGTAAAAAAAGATCGCGTACGAAACTCCGAAAAGGTTGCACACTCCCCTATACCAGACCGAAACAATACGAACCAGCCTTGAGGCGTCCGCGTGACGGGAACAGTAGTCGCTGTCGCGTACAGTTGTCTGTATCAAATAGCTAAGCTTTTTTGTTTACACCATAGGTCTCTGAACGCATACTTAAAATCATCGCCTGAGGGTGCAGGCGGTTTTAAGCTGTGTTATCCGCACCGGATTGCATAATGTGAAGCCTTTCAACGCTCCCCGGTCGCGGGGCGACAGCCGTATAGGCTTCGTTAAGCGTAAACAGTAACGATACGCGACAGCCGATCAATGCTCCCGCCACGCGGGCGACAGCCGTATAGGCTTCGCTAAGCGTAAACAGTAACGATACGCGACAGCCGACTAATGCTCCCGCCACGCGGGCGACAGCCGTATAGGCTTCGCTAAGCGTAAACAGTAACGATAAGCGACAGCCAACTAATGCTCCCCGTCGCACGGGGACAAGGCATTTAACGCGATAACTACGTAAATTTGCCGCTTTAAGTCCTGTTGATATTGTTTTGGTCTGATACTGTATTGCAAATACTGCCACTCGTAAACTGAGC
>DVNX01000018.1 GCA_018714045.1 Candidatus Ornithoclostridium faecavium | reverse complement strand
TTTATCTGACCGTACTTGGTGTTGACGGTACAGCCTTCTACTATCGGCAGGATATCTCTCTGCACGCCCTCTCTCGAAACATCGGGACCGTTGCCCGCGCCTTTGCCCGCTATCTTGTCCATTTCGTCGATGAAGATTATGCCCTCGTTCTCTGCGCGACGTATAGCCTCTGCGTTTACGTTATCCTGATCGATCAGCCTTTCCGCTTCGACTTCCATAAGAACGGAATAAGCGCGCGCGACGGTGACTTTCTTCAGCTTCTTGCGCTTGGGAAGTATGCCGCCCATTATGTCGCCGATATTTATCTCAACGCCGCCCGGCATGAGCTGCTGGGGCTTATTGCTTTCGGGAAGTTCTATCTCTATCGTAAGGTTGTCAAGAGCGCCGCTTTCCAGTTCTTTTCTGACGATCTCCTTTATTTCGTCGTCGGACTTATCCGCATAAACGGACTTTCTGAGCGGGAAAACCGCCTTGAAAAGCTGAGCGTAGACGTTTGCTTTCGCCTTTATCTCAACGTCTTTCATCATCTCGTCGCGTACCATACGGACGGACGCTTCCGCGAGATCTCTTATCATCGACTCTACGTCTCTGCCGACGTAACCGACCTCAGTGTATTTAGTCGCTTCGACCTTTACGAACGGCGCTTTGACTAGTTTAGCAAGTCTTCTCGCTATCTCCGTCTTACCTACGCCCGTGGGTCCCTGCATGATAATGTTTTTGGGAGTTATCTCCTCGCTTACCTCGGGGGGAAGCTGACTGCGGCGATAACGGTTTCTGAGCGCAACCGCGACCGCTTTTTTAGCGTTATGCTGTCCGATAATGTATCTGTCCAGTTCTTTTACTATCTGTTTGGGGGTAAGTTTTTCCATTTTACACCTCCTCGACTATGATATTGTCGTTGGTGAATACGCACAGTTCGCTCGCTATTTTGAGCGCCTTGTACGCGATGTCCTTTGCGGGAAGATCCGTCTCTTTGAGAAGCGCCCTCGCCGCCGCTAAGGCATAGTTGCCGCCCGATCCGATAGCGCACGCGTCGCCGTCGGGATCGATGACGTCTCCGCTTCCCGATACGATATACAGCTCGTCTTTATCCGCGACTATCATCATCGCTTCCAGCTTTCTGGGGAGCTTGTCGTTTCTCCACAGTTCAGCCAGTTCGACCGCGCTCCTCATAAGGTTTCCCGAATATTTCTGCAGCATTTTCTCAAATTTTTCGCTGAGCGTGAAAGCGTCGGAAACGGAGCCCGCAAAGCCGATGACGACCTTATCGTCGTATATCCTCTTCACCTTTTTTGCCGTACCTTTCAAAATAACGCTTTCGCCCATGGTCACCTGTCCGTCGCCCGCTATCGCTATCTTTCCGTCTTTACGGACGGCACAGATGGTTGTACCTCTAAGTTCAGTGCTCATATTGCCTCCTTTCAGATCTTGCGGTCTTCTAAAAACCGCTTCATATCCTGTATGCCGCGATTGAAATACGCGACTTTACGCATTTTTTTGTCTCTTATTTTTTCGCCCGCAGGCGGTAATATTCCGAAGTTCGCGTTCATCGGCTGATAATTTTCGTTATCCGTCGAAACGTGCCTTTGCAACTGTCCGCATATCGTCGTCGCGGGAAAGACTATCTCTTCTTCTCCCGTCGCCTCAGCGTATATGTTCAGCGCCGCGATAAGTCCGCTCGCTATGCTTTCGACGTAGCCTTCAACGCCCGTCATCTGCCCCGCGAACGCTGTTTTTCCGTCCTCTTTGAGCAGAAATCCCGCGGTAAGCAGCTTTGGCGCGCATAAAAACGTGTTGCGATGCATTACGCCGTATCTTAAAAATTCCGCATTTTTAAGCGCGGGTATCATGCCGAATACGCGTTTTTGCTCCCCGAAAGTCAGATTGGTCTGAAATCCGACGAGATTGTACGCCGTGCCGTGCGCGTTTTCCTTCCTCAGCTGAACGACCGCGTACGGTCTTTTGCCTTCTTTATCCCTTATGCCCACGGGTCGCATCGGTCCGTATCTGAGCGTATCGTCGCCCCGTTTTGCCATGACCTCTACGGGCATGCAGGCTTCGAATATCTCTCTCTTATCGAATTCGTGCAGCGTCGCGACTTTCGCGTTCACGAGTTCCTTTACAAACGCTTCGTATTCTTCCTTGTTCAACGGACAGTTCAGATAATCGGTCGGGTCGCCCTTGTCGTACCTCGTCGCGAAAAACGCGCTTTCCATATCCACGCTTTCCGCGTCCACTATAGGCGCGACGGCGTCGTAAAATCCCAGATAATCCGCACCGAGTCTGTCCGCTATCGCGTTTGCCAAAGCGTCCGAAGTAAGCGGTCCGCTGGCTATCACGGTGGGATACTCAAAGTCGAGAGAGGTCACCTCTTTTCTTACCAGCCTGAAATTTTCAAAAGAAGACAGAGTTTCTTCTACTTTTTCCGAAAATTTCTCTCTGTCAACCGCAAGCGCTCCGCCCGCAGGCACGCGACATTCGCGCGCACACCTCAAAAGCATACAGTCCAGAAGGTCGAGTTCGGCTTTCAAAAGTCCGCTCGCGGTATCTTCCGCTTCGCTCTTCAGGCTGTTGCTGCAAACGAGTTCCGCTAAGTTGTCCGTCTTATGGCAAGGCGTATTTCCCGCGCCGCGCAGTTCGTACATTACGACCTCGACGCCTCTTTTGAGAAGCTGGTATGCGGCTTCGCTGCCTGCCAACCCGCCGCCTACGACGTCAATCCTCATTTCCGTCCTCAGGCTTTGCGGGTATTATTTCCGTATGTTTGCATTCCTTTCCCGCGCATACGTATTTGATATTGCCCGCCTTGTCCTTATACATTTTCATATAGCTTCCGCATTCGGGACACAGTATAGGCGCGGGGATATCCCATGAATAGAAATCGCACTCGGGATAGTTCGCGCACGCAAAGTACGCCTTGCCCTTTTTGGAGATCCTTTTGAACACGTCGCCGCCGCACTTGGGGCATTTAGCGACGGGCTCGCCTATCGGCTTGATATTCTTGCACTTGGGGTAATTGGGACAAGCGAGGAATTTGCCGTATCTGCCCTCTTTGACGACCATTTTAGCGCCGCACTTTTCGCAGATAACGTCGCTTACTTCCTCTTTGGGTTTGACCTTGCCCGCATTGTCTCCGCGCGCTTTCAGCACCCTTTCGTGAAAGCCCGGATAGAAATCCGCGATGACCGACTGCCATTCCGTAGAGCCGTCCTCTATCTTATCCAGGTCGCTTTCCATATTGGACGTAAAGTTGACGTCCATTATATACGGGAAATACTTGCTCAGGCAATCGCATGCAAGTTCTCCCAGTTCTGTCGGCAAAATGTACTTGCCGTCCTTATCCGTGTATTTTCTCTTTGCAAGGACGGTTATCGTCGCCGCGTACGTGCTCGGACGTCCGATGCCGTTTTCTTCCATCGCCTTTACCAGCGTGGAGTCGGTATATCTGAGCGGCGGCTTGGTGAATTTCTGTTCGCTCTGCATCTCCTTGAGCGTAAGCGGCTGCCCTTCTTTGAAATCGGGAAGGGTCTTGCTGTCCTTCTCCTCTTCGCCGTCGCTCACGGGAGTGTATGCCGCGAGATAGCCCTTGAACACGAGAGTTCTTCCCTTGAGCGTATATCCGCAGGTGTGTCCGTTGGGATTGAGCGAATTTATGTGCACGTTCAGCGTATCGTAAACCGCGTTAGCCATCTGAGAAGCGACGAAACGGTCGTAGATGAGCTTATACAGCTTGTAGATATTGCGCGGGACTTTGTCCTTTATCGATTCGGGAGTGCGCTCCAGCGAAATGGGTCTTATCGCTTCGTGCGCGTCCTGCGCACCCTTTTTCGTCACGTAAACGTTAGGCTTTTTAGGGCAGTAATCCGCGCCGTAAGTGTTGCTGATATAAGAAAGCGCCTCCCTCTGCGCGTCGTCGGAAATACGCACGCTGTCGGTACGTATATAGGTGACGAGAGCGACCTGTCCTTCCGCGCCCAGTTCGACGCCTTCGTAGAGTTGCTGCGCCAGCTGCATTACCTGCGGAGCGGTCAGCGAAAGCTTGCCCGACGCGTCCTGCTGCATAGTGGACGTAGTGAACGGGGGCTGGGGTTTGGACTGAGAATTTACCCTCTTTACCTTGTCAACGCTCCAGGTCCCTTCCTGAGACGCCTTGACTATCTTGTCGGCGGATTCCTTGTTCTTCGCCTCGTATTTCTTTCCGTCAACATCGACGAATTCGCATTTGAAAACAGCGCTCTTGCCTTCCTGAAGAACGAACGCGTATATATTCCAGTATTCTTCGGGCTTGAAATTGCGTATCTCGCGCTCTCTCTGAACAATCATCTTGAGGGCGACGGACTGAACTCTGCCCGCGCTCATCGCGCCTTTGACCTTGCGCGAAATGACGGGGGAAAGCTCGTAACCGACCAATCTGTCGAGTACGCGGCGCGCCTGCTGCGCGTTTACAAGGTTCATATTTATGCCGTGCGGATTTTCTATCGCGGCGTTGACAGCCTTTTTGGATATCTCGTTGAACACGATGCGCACGTTCTTATCTTTTATCCCGCACACGTTGGCGAGATGCCAGGATATAGCCTCTCCTTCGCGGTCGGGGTCGGTCGCGAGATATACTTTGTCGCATTTAGCCAGTTCGCTCTTTATACGCTTTATCGTCTCTTCTTTGGAAGGAGTGATCACGTATTCGGGCTTGTAGTTGTTGTTTACGTCGATACCCAGGCTCTTCTGCGGAAGGTCGCTGACGTGACCGCCCGAAGCTATGACCCTGTAACCCGGTCCCAGGTATTTTGTAATTGTCTTTGCCTTTGAAGGCGACTCCACTATGACAAGTTTCATTATAACTCCTTACAGCTTTGCGGCAAGCGCGTAAAAATTGCCGCTCAGCTTGTTTATAAACCCGTAAATTTCCATTTCGGAAAGAAGCGCGGTAAGCTCGTTGACGCTTAAACCGCTTTTTGCGAGAAGTTCGCTGAAATGCGCGCTCTCGCAGTCTTCGAGAATGGATATTATCCTCGCCTGCTCCAGCGTCAGCTGGATGGCGAGATCTTCTTTTTCAGCTCTTGTTTCTCTCACGCCTATCACGTCTTCGGGAGTCGTGACCGCCGCTGCCTGCAACTCCTTTATCTTTTCGTTGCAACCTTTGCTGGCGTCCGAAAATATGCTGCCCGGCACTACGTATAAGTCTCTGCCCTGTTCTATAGCAAGGTCTGCGGTTATCATAGAGCCGCTTCCCGCGCCCGCTTCTGTGACCAGTACGCCTTTGCTGAGTCCGCTTATTATCCTGTTGCGCTCCGGAAATCTGAACGCGTGCGGCGGGGTCGAAGGCGGATATTCGCTGACGATAAGTCCGTTTTTAGCTATATTTTCGTAAAGCTCTCCGTTTTCAGGCGGATATACAACGTCGGCTCCGCAGCCCAGCACGGCTATCGTCTTGCCGTCCTCTTCGAGAGCGACTCTGTGCGCTACGCTGTCCACACCTCTCGCCATACCGCTTACGACGCATATCCCCGCTTTAGCGAATGCGGATACGAACTCTTTCGTGACGTCCTTTCCGTAACGCGTGACGCGACGCGTACCGACGACGGCTATCCTCTCTGTCCCGTCTTTAAGAAGAGAAAGGTCTCCTTTGCAGTAAAGCACCTGCGGCGGGTCGTATATCTCTTTGAGCGCGGACGGGTAATATTCCGAATCCTGCGTAACTGCTACGATGCCCTTTTTGTTCATCTCCGCGATGACGACGTCGGCGTGCGAATAGTCTCTGTACAGCTCTTTCGGGCTGTCGACACCGTTCACCGCGTCCCTCTTTTTGTTATAAGAGGTCTCATATGAAAGCATTATTAACGCTTTGTCGTCGTCGCTGTATTTCATATCTGCCTGTCTTTAAGCCGTCATTCCCAGTACTTTCTGTCGAGAGAGCGGTACTGAACGGCTTCAGTTATGTGTTTTACGAGGATGCTTTCGCTGCCCTCTAAATCCGCGATCGTCCTCGCAACTTTGAGCACTCTCGCGCTTGCGCGGGCGGTCATGTTGAGTTTTTTGAACGCCGCTTCGAGTATCCTCTCGCAGTCGGGCGTAAGGGCGCAATACTTTTTCATCTGCGCATTTGTCATCTGCGCGTTGGTATGCACTCCCGTACCCTTGTATCTTTCCCTCTGAAGCGCCCTCGCCTTTTCTACGCGCGCCTTTATCGTCGCGCTGTCCTCGGACGGAGGAGCGAATCTGAGTTCTTCGTAACTTATCCCGTCCACCTCAACCTGAAGGTCTATCCTGTCGAGAAGAGGTCCCGAAAGCCTTGAAACGTATCTTCTTATCTCAGCCGCCGTACACCTGCATTGCTGGGTCTTGCTGCCGAAATTGCCGCAGGGACACGGATTCATACTGGCTATCAGCATGAATTTGGCGGGATAGTCAAGCGACTGTTTTGCGCGCGATACCGTCACGACGCCGTCTTCGAGAGGCTGTCTCAGACTCTCTAACGTCTGTCTCTGGTATTCCGGCATTTCGTCGAGGAAAAGCACGCCGTTGTGAGCCATGCTGACCTCGCCCGGTTTCGCCTTTGCGCCGCCGCCCATAAGCGCGGGCACGGTCACCGTGTGGTGAGGGGTGCGGAAAGGTCTTGCGGTAACTATTCCCTTCCCCGCGTCGAGTATTCCCGCGACGGAATGTATCTTAGTCACCTCTACCGCTTCTTCGAAGGTCATGTCGGGCATTATCGTAGGCACGCATTTTGCCATCAGAGTCTTGCCCGCCCCGGGAGGTCCTATCATAAGGATATTGTGTCCGCCCGCGACCGCGATCTCCATAGCGCGTCTCGCGAACACCTGTCCTTTTACCTCTGAAAAATCAACGTTGTATTTGTTCTCCGCCTGCTGAGCGCTGAAAGTGCGCGTCGGCACGGGCGAAAATTCTTTGTTGCCGCTAAGGAAATCCGCGACGTCTTTAAGGGAAGAAAATGCATAAACCTCTATTCCCGCGACGTAAGACGCTTCCTTTGCGTTGGCTTCAGGCACGATGAATCTGGTATAGCCGTTTTGCATTGCCGACAAAAGTATCGGCATGAGTCCCTTTACGTGCCTTACCGAACCGTCGAGGGAAAGCTCTCCCACCACGACGTACGGTTTATGCGAATGAGCGGGGATCTGCTCTGTCGCCGCGAGTATCCCGACCGCTATCGGAAGGTCGTAAAGGCTTCCTTCCTTCTTGCTGTCGGCGGGCGCTAAGTTGACAGTTATCTTCTTTATCGGATAGTCGAGAAGCGAGTTTTTTATCGCCGCTCTTACCCTTTCGCGCGATTCCTTTACCGCGGTATCGGCGAGGCCAACGACCTCGTACGCGGGAAGTCCCGCGTTGACGTCCACCTCTACGGCGACGTCGAAACCCTCAAGCCCGTTCAGAGCGTAACTTTCAACCTTAGCCAGCATATCCCCCCCTTGCTCCTTTTATCTCTTTTTCTTCGCGAAGCGCTCTCTCAGCGAACGCAGCGTGAACGTATCTTTTATTTCGTCGCTCATCTTGCCGTATATCGGTCTCGCTTCCTGAACGTTGCCGTAGAAGCAGATATCGACGACCGCGTATACGAGCCACAGCGCGACTGCGACCGCCGCTATGCTGAATATTATCATAACGGGGCTCTTAGAATAGAACGCGAGATAGCTTGCCTCAGTATAATCGCCGAGGAAGCCGCTCCTTGAAATAAGTTCTGCGATATTGAGGAAGGACAGCGCGGAAACGCAGCCGAATATCGCGAACACTCTCCTGTCGGGCACCATAGCGAGGTACAGAAGGAGAAGCGCCGCCGCTATCGGCATGGTGACTACTGTCGCCTGCGCGCCGAGAGCCGAGTAAAGCGCGAACGTCGCCGCCGCGAACAATACCAGGTCTGAGCGGTCTTTGCTTCTGTAATAAGCTACCGCGGTAGCTACGCCGATACCTGTCACGAACAGCCAGTTGCAGATCTCCAGAAGCATATTGCGAGAAGTCGAATTAGCCGCGCCGAAAATACCGTACAGGTTGAACGTGTCCGTATTCAGAAGCGCGCTTGTCTTGAAGAACGCGTAGATCTGCTTGAAGCAGTAGAACACGTTGCCCTGCTTGATATTGGAAAGGCTCATCGGCAGAGTGACGACGTAGTAAAGGATAAATCCGCCGACCATTGTGAGAACTATCGTGAGTATGTTCTTCTTTGCCGCCTTTATTTCAGAGACCTCTCCGTCCTTCGAGGTAACGTCTATCTCTCTTATCAGCGTGACTATCTCGAAGGTCAGAACGACCGGCAACGCAAGGAGCGCGTAATAGCTGAACAGAAGCGAGAACACATAGAATATGCCGCACGCGATATAGTTCTTGTCAAGCATGGATATGAGCGTGAGCGCCAGGAAGAGGATGGCGATCGTCTCATAACTGCCGTACATTGCGCCGAACGTAAAGAACAGCGGGAATATCGCGTATATCCAGCCGAATATGACCGCGCTCTTTTCGTCCTCTCTTTCCTGGAAAGCGAAAGAAGCGACAGTGTAGCAGATTATAAGATCGGCGATTACGGTGGGTATCCTCATAAGCATCGACATACCCATTGATCCGCTTTCAACGCCCATAAGCTGAGCTATCTTGCCGAGTATCCACAAAACGTAAGCCGTGCCCGCGGGATAGTTGTTCAAAGACGTATTGGTAAACGCGGTCGAAATGCCGTTACTCGCGTAAGAAAGCGCCGCGGTAGCCATATCGTCTATTTCGCTTCCCATACCGTAACAGCACAGAAGTATCACGAATCTTATCACGAAACCCGCGACTATCGCGCCGACGAACAGCATGAAGCCCTTATTGCTCATCTGCGGCTTGCCGCCTTCGGGATCGAAACCGTTATCGGATTTAGTGAATTTTCTTATAAGCATGAACGCCGCGTAAGCGAGAGCCAGCGTAAGTATCGTACCCAGCACTACGAACGTCACAGAGCCGCCGTTTGACAGCGTATAATCCGCGCTCGTTCTGAGTACTCCGACCTCTCCTTCGTAATCGGAAGGAACGGTGTCGACGGGCATGAGGGAAACGTTGTCGAAAGACACGGTGCCGTAAGAGGTCGCCTTTTCGTTGCCGAGGCCTACCGTCAGCGTAAAGTCGCCGCCCGCGGTGGAGCGGAAATAGACCTCGTAAGTCTGATATCCGTCGCCCGTTTTGGTGACGCTTATGCCGCTGTAATTCAGATCTTCTTTGAATCCGACGTAGAAGCCCGAAGTGCTGCTGGTCTGTATTGAGCTTACCTTCGCGTATACACTGAGACGGTAAAGCTGGTTCTTTTCGAGTTTTACGGTCTGGTACATATAGTCGTAAGCCG
>DVNX01000017.1 GCA_018714045.1 Candidatus Ornithoclostridium faecavium | reverse complement strand
ACGTGTTTTCGGCACTGCACGCCTGTTGCTCAGCTTTCAAAATACAGAAAAACGCGCGACGCAAAACGCCGCGCGCTTTATAAAGTATTCGTTTATC
The DNA here is from genome assembly GCA_018714045.1 of Candidatus Ornithoclostridium faecavium. Lineage (GTDB taxonomy): Bacteria > Bacillota > Clostridia > Christensenellales > UBA3700 > Ornithoclostridium > Ornithoclostridium faecavium. The sequence goes on along the minus strand of DVNX01000017.1, from coordinate 14,221 downwards.
AGACCGCTATCTCTCTGTATACTACGACTTTATCTCCCGCCGCCGTTTCTTCGCCGAGAGACGGGTTCTGTGCCGCTATATCTTCAGGAGACATGCTCAGTTTCTTCGCGATATCCCAGAGAGTTTCTCCCTTTTTAGCGTAATAAATGCTTACGGCGTCGTCGCACGGAGCGATATCCGCGCCTTCTTCGACGCCGTCTATCGCGCACACTTTACACGATACGGTATTTCTTACCGTAACGCATATCGTCGCCGTCACCTCTATCTCGCTGTCGCGCTTCACCTTCGCGCTTATATCGCACGCAGACACCTCGACGTCGACCTTGTCGGCTTCTCCGCACAAAGTCGCTTCGCACGAATACGGCAGATCGACGTCAACGCTCCTGCAGTCTTCGTTGTCGTCGCGATATATTACGGTAACCGAAAGAACTCCTTCTACGGTCGCCGTACCTTCTTTCACGTCCACGGTAGCGACAGAATTTTCCCTTTCGAGAGCGGCTGCGATCCTGCTCACTCCTACGCCGTTTTCTCCCGCCTCAACGCTTCCGCTTATTCTCTCGCGAGTGCGGCAGATCTTACAGAATTTATCATAAGACAAACACATACGCGATAATTTCATTTCTTTTGTCGGACAATACACGTCTGTGACGAGATCTGAAGTATAGCTCTTCCATACAGTCGCCGTAAGAGTGATATCCGCCTTTACTTCGAATACGTTTTCGGTCGCCGATCCGCCGATGACAAGCTTGCTATCCCTGACTTCAGCGCATACGTCGTACGCCGCGCCTTCCTCACCCTCTATCCTCTGAACGAACGGAAGGGTCATGTTCTTCTGCACTGTCTTGCCGTCGCTCACGTATACGACGGTTACGTTCGCCTCTCCCTCGACCAGCGCTCCCGCGCCGTCTTCAGTCACCTTTGTTACCTCTGCCGCACAATCGAAAGCGAGGATCTTTTCAACTACTGCGCCGACGGAATACTGCTCGTCAACCGAAACGTCTGTATTCGTCACGCCGAGACAACGCGTGAAAGAGCTTTCTCCTCTCTTCACGAACGCGCCTTCGGCTTCGTCCAGAAGCTCGTATTCCCTGTGTACGATGACGGTAGGACAAAGCCCGACGACCGTCTGGATCTTTATCGTATCGCCTTCTGCCATTGCCTGGACGTCGGCTATCTCAGCGCGGGCGGTAACGGTCGCGCCCTCGACCGCGGAAGGACACGCCACCGTCTTTGTGAAGTCGGATACGTAATCCACGCTGTCCGTCTCCCCTTCACGATTGAGGAATATTGCCTTTACGTTGAGTTTACCGCTTACCGTCGCCTGTCCGTCTGTCGCCGTTGCGCGCAGACCGCTTACGCACGCTCTCGCGGAAAGGATCTTGTCCGCGCCGCCTTTCATCGCCGCGTCTATCGTGCACGCGAGAATTATCTGCTCGCATTTTTCCGTGACAGGAGTGTCGTTTTCTAATTTACTGAATTTGGTTTGTACAGTCATATTGCCCCCGTAAAAATGAGTTTTGGTCTACAATAAGTATATTTGCGCCGCCGCCGATTATTACAAAAGCAAAAAAATAACGCCGCTTTTTCGCGGCGCTCATATTATTTTATTCCTTATCGGTTTTCTGCTCTGCGGGAAAAAATTTCACGCTCTTTGTCAGCACGTCGCTGTAAGAAAAAGAGCTGATTTTACCCTCGTTCTCCTTTACCGTGAAAATACTGTCGTGCACCTCGTCTATACGCCCGTACAGTCTTTCTATCTTATTTCTGCCCCTGTTGACGATGAGCATGAGATCGCGTCCCGCCAGCAGACCCACTCTCTTTTTTGCCGTATTCAGACCGTGAACTATCTCTCTCATGATTTTCCTTCCTGTATAGTCTTGCCGTATTTTTTAATTTTTATACAAAAAGAACGGCGTACCGTTACGGCGCGCCGTTTATTATTTTACTGTGTATTTAAAGTATCGAGTGGATATTTCAGCCTTGACTTACAGCTTTTTCATGCGTTTGCCGCGCGGCTTGGGGTTCTGCACCTGACCTTTTTTGTTCAGGACTATGCCTTTTTTAGAGCGTTTTACCTCTTTTTCCTTGCCTGAAGTATCCTCTTTATTCCCGCGTTTTGACTTGCCGCCTTTTGTTTCGTCCTTCTTTTCGCGCGGCGCCTTTCCTTTTCCGCCCTTTCCGCCTTCTTTCACGTAAGGCTTTTTCTCTTTCTTTTCCTTGCTCTCCGCTTCTTCGGAAGCTATATCAACGTTTATCTTCCGATTGCCGACCGTCATGCCTTTAAGCGTCAGTACCTTTTCCGCTTCGTCTTTGGTCACCTGTACGAAAGAATAGGTATCTCTTATCTTTACGTCGATTATCTTGTATTCGTTTACACCCGCCTTAGAACAGACCAGTCTTACCAGCGTGGGCTTATCCAGCATATCGCGTTTGCCGATATTCAGGAAATAACGTACCGAGTTTTCTCTGTCTCTCGCCCTCGCCTCTAAGTCGCGTTTGTTGGAGCCGTCTTTGGGGAGCGTATAGCTTGCCGCAAAATCGTAATCGAGTTCGATCGGCGTTATCTCCGCGCCCGTACGTCTTATATACGCCTGCACGTAAGACAACTGATAAGCTTCCGCAAGCGTGTATGCCGCGCCCTTTCTGAACGCGCGCGCAGTCCTTCCTATCCTGTGAACGTAATAGTCTTCGTCTGCGGGCGGATCGAAATTTATCACCGCGTCCACGTCGTCTACGTCTATGCCTCTTGCAGAAACGTCGGTGCTGACGAGCATAGAGTATTCTCCGTCGCGGAAAGCTTTCATCGCGGCGCTTCTTTCGCGTTGCTCTAAGTCCCCGTGCAACAGACAGCACTTTATACCCTTGCTCTTCATCGCCTGAGCCAGCTTTTCAGCCCTGAACTTAGTGTTGCAGAAAACTATCGTACGTTTAAGCGAATACTTTTCCACAAGCGATTTAAGACATTCTACTCTTTGACTGTCTTTCAAAAGGATATAATACTGCTTCACGTCGGGAAGCTCTTTACCGTCGCATTCCGTGCTTACGGTCACGGGATCTTTCATCATTTCTGAACAAAGCGTCTTTATCTGATCGGGTATCGTAGCGGAGAAAACAAGATTTTGCCTGTCCGTGTGCGTTTTAGCAACTATCTTCCTTATATCGCCAATAAATCCCATATCCAGCATGACGTCGCATTCGTCAAGCACGAGAGTCTTTAAAGCGTTGAGTTTGACAGTTTTTCTGTCTATATGGTCAAGCACTCTGCCGACTGTACCGACGACTATCTGCGGCTTCTTTCTGAGCAGGAAAAGCTGTCTCTGGATATCCTGTCCGCCGTACAGCACGGCGGTGCGTATGCCCTCGGTATATTTCGTCGCGCTCTTTATGACGTCGCCTATCTGTATCGCCAGTTCCCTGGTAGGACAAAGAATGAGCGCTTCAACGCTCTTTGACGAGACGTCGGCAGCCTTTAAAAGCGGCAACACGTAAGCGAGAGTCTTTCCCGTTCCCGTGGGAGCTTTCGCGATAACGTCGACGCCTTCTTCCGCAAGAGGTATGACTTTTTGCTGTATTTCTGTCGGACAGGTTATGCCTTCATCGTCGAGAGCGCGCAATACGGTCTGCTGCAATCCGAAATTTTTAAAGTCTTTGTATACGGGTGTTTCCATACGATTATCATACAACAAAACTTGATTTTTTCCAAACAAAATATTATAATCGAATCATGAAAACGGTACTTGTAAGCGGCGGTTCGAGAGGTATCGGGCGCGCTATAGTAAAAAAGGCGGCAAAAGCGGGCTACGCAGTCGCGTTCACCTATTCCAGAAGCGACGGAGAAGCGGCAGAACTGGTCGCCGAGCTTGCGAAAGACGGCGTAATGGTCAGCGCGTACAAAGCCGACAACGCAGACGGCGACGCATTGAAAAGAGTTGCCCAAGAGGTCGCGGCAAATTTCGGCGGCATATACGCCTTAGTCAACAACGCCGCCGTATCGAGGATAGCTCCCCTTGTCGACTTTTCCGACGAAGAGATATCCCGCATGCTTGCGGTAAACCTCGAAGGCGCGATAAAGCTTACGAAAGCGGTATGCCCTTATATGACTTCTGTCACAGAAGGCAAAATAGTCAACGTATCGTCCGTATGGGGCGTATGCGGCGCTTCATGCGAAAGCGTTTACAGCGCGACGAAAGGAGGACTTATTGCCTTTACAAAAGCCATGGCGAAAGAACTCGCGCCGTCGAAAATAACCGTGAACTGCGTCTGCCCGGGAGTAACGGATACGGATATGAACGCTCACCTTTCGGCAGAAGAAAGACGCGCGCTTGAAGAACAGATACCTCTGGGAAGGTTCTGCACCCCCGACGAGATCGCGGAAGCCGTAATGTTTTTCATAAACGGCGCGGACTGCGTTACGGGTCAGGTCATCTGTGTGGACGGAGGGTTTATAGTCTGATTGTTATCAAGGCGTTTAACACAGTAGCTACGAAAATTTGCCGGCTTGAAACTGCATGCACCCTCAGGCGATGATTTCAGTATGTGTTCAAAGCCTATGGTGTAAACAAAAAAGCTTAGCTATTTGATACAGACAACTGTACGCGACAGCGACTACTGTTCCCGCCACGCGGGCGCCTCAGGGCAGGTTCGTATTATTCTGGTTTGGTATACCAAAGAAACGTCGCCGCGGATATTCCGCGGTTTTTTATTTCCCTGCTCATAAGCATTTTCGGTTTATTATCGTCATATCGGGCAAAACCGCTGAAACGCATTGCGTAGCGATAGAGCAAAGCGCGATTTTTCGACTCGGAAAGCAGGTATGCCCTGCTTGCCGCTTACAACAGTCTTTCAGCGCCGAAAACACGCGATGCTTATAAAAAGCTTAAATCGTCAAAGCTGTTTTTGCTTTATCTTGACGAATTTGCAATTTTTTTGGCTAAACCTATTGACAAAAATCGGCTTATATAGTAAATTATAGATACTTTCCTACAGGGAAAGGCGTTGAGAGAGAGCGGTCGTTTTCCTTTGCGTTAGCGGTCGTTCTTTTTTTACACTTTATATTTTTCCCTTTCGTTTAAGAGTATTTGTACGCTTTACTTTTTTTGTACGACTTAAACTCTTAATTGCCGTACCTGTCATCGGTTTGCTATGCAATAAGTTAGTCCGCGCGGTTTCGTCAGCTTCCTTTCGGTAAAACTTAAAAGACGAATATGTCTCAAAGTATATTCCGCCATAAGAGGCGCCTATCCTCACATACCGATCGAACTCTTTTCGTTTTCAAACGCATACGTTCTGAAAAATACAATCTTGACCCGTTAAAAATTCGTCTGCCTCAATTGTTTTCTGCAACAAAAAACGCCCCCGATACGGGGACGTTTTCCTTTATTGTTTCAGATCGCCGTTTACGCCGCCTTAGCGCCGTCTTCAACAGCCTTGCCGTCCAGACTTGCCAGATATCTTCCTCTCACGCGGACGAAACCTATTGCCGCAGCCAGTACTACCGCGAGTGCGATTATAAGGATCATCATCGTATTGGAGATAGCGGACGCCGAAGTCACGTAAGCGGGGGTTATCAGGCTCGCTGACTTTGCGGAAGAAATGCCGCTGTTGTTGTAATCTCCTACTATATCGTTGTATATCTCTATCATCTGAGTGGTCGTCGCTACCAGAAGAGAGACCTTCTTGTCTGCTTCGGCAATCAGATTAGCCTTATCCGTTTCACTGCCGTCGGGGAACTCTGTTGCCTCATTGAAAACTGTCTGTTTATTGAGCCAGTAATTGTAATCGGCGCTCGCCTCAGAAGCGATTTCAACTGCCGCAATATATTTATTGAGGAAATTGAAATACGAAGTCTGATCCTGAATGACAATGGTCTGACCGTCTATCGTTCCGCTGAAAGATCCGTTTGCGGTGACCTGGTCTATGATCGCTTTCCATTTGCTGACCGTCTCTTCGCATCTCACCTGCTCGCTCTGAGCGAGGTTAAGTCTCATCGTAATGTATTCGCTTGAGGAAAGACCGCTCGTAGCCTTGGTTATTCCCTTTATCGTAACGAAACCGTCAAAGGATTCGACCTGACTTCTTATCGACTCGAGCATAGAAATGAAATCCGCAAAAGTCATATTCGTAGAAGAAGATACGAACGTGGTTGAACGCGACGCGAGAGATTCTGCCGTCGTCATCATCACGTCTATCTTATTGCTGAGCTCGTAAGCGATCTCAACGTAATCGTTGGACGAATAATCCGCGAACGCCTGTTCGTTTTCCGTATTTATCGAAGAGCTGCTGTTCTTCTGATTGAAATCGATAATAAAATTGGTTACTATCTGATTGAGTACCTGAATGGATTTGGATTCAGAAATCCCGTCGATCTCTGCCATCGTGATCGTATAACTGCTGGGCACGAACTGAGTTTCGCTGTCAGTCTGATTGTTGTAAACGTTGGGAGTAATCGAAATAGCGGCTCTTACCTCATCCACGTACGCGGGTATGTCCTCTTCCTTGAAACCTATGCCTCCGAGAGCCTTCGTGATGTTCTCAGACGAATTGAGCGCCGCCAGTTCGTCCGGAGTAACGGTATTCACGAAACCTATCTTTGCACGGAAGTCATTGGTCGTAGCGTACGTCTTCACGATAGCCGCCAACGAACCGAACACTATCGCCGCTATCAGAACGTATACGAGTATCGTGAGCCAGCCTTTTTTTAAGACTTCGCCCACTTGTTTGAGAGTAAATTCTTTTTTATCGTCCTGCATACAAACCTCCGGATCTGAGCGTAGCGGCAAATACCGCCCCACGCTAAATACATTGTAAAACAAAATTCTTCTTTTGTCGACAATATTTTATGTATTTTTACATATTATTATTTAAGGCAACGTTAAAACTTACGAAACGCTCAGATAAAAAAGAAGCCGGGTCGTTACCGGCGTGAAAATGCGCATCCGCAATAATTCTGTCTGTACAGACCCGCTTTTTCCGAAAGTCTTACAGATCTGAGATATCCGTCTTTTTTCTTGAAATCGGACGGAAAAAACTTAACACCGTATTCCCTTTCCTTCCTTTCCCCGATCTCGTTTATAAGTTTTGCGTTTTTGTGCGGGCTTACCGTAAGCGTCGTGCAGAACCAGTCGAAACCGCGTTCCTTAGCCACTCTCGCGCACTCGTCGAGTCTGAGTTCGAAACACTTTTCGCAACGCGCGCCGCCCTCGGGACAGTTTTCAAGCCCCTTCACTCCGTCATAGAAAACTGACGGCTCGTAACCGCATATCTCGCACTTTACCCCCGTCGTAAAATCGCGTACGTATCTCATCTGCTCCGCCGCGCGCAGCTCGTATTCTTCGGCGGGAGCGATGTTCGGATTGTAAAAAAACACGGTCAGATCGAAGACTTTCGAAAGATAATCGATGCATGCGGTACTGCACGGTCCGCAGCAACTGTGCAGAAGCATGCTTTCCCGCTTGCCTTTCAAAGCAAGGTCTGCGATTATGCCGTCCGCGCGTTTTGCGTACTCCTTCAAAAGGCTTCCTCCAGCAGCTTTACGATCGTCGTAAAGTTATTGTGCGGATTGCTTCCCCTGTACCTTGTGATGACGGCGTCGGCAAGCTTGACGAAGTCGGACTGTTCTATGCCCGTCTCCTGCAACCTGGAAGGAATGCCCGCCAGCGCGATGACCTTGCCCCAGAATTCCCTTACGGTATCCAGAGCGACGACGTCTCTCGATTTTGCGTTGGATTTGGCGTACTGCGCTTCTCCTACAAGCGGCATGAGCACGCTTTTGAAAACGCGGTCGCCGTTTATCTTCTCCTTGTAATAAGTCGGGAAGATTATCGAAAGTATCTGAAGCACGGAACGACCTGTCTTTATCGCCAGTTCGTTAGCCATATCCCTGAGAAGGCTTTCCTTTATGCCGTAATACGCTATTCCTGCGTTGATTATAGAAGAATATATGCTTATTCTGTAATCAGCGTCCGAATTGTGCCTCATCGCGGGCAGCAGCTCGTTGATCACGGTATGGATAGCGCCCGTTGCGTACGCGAGAGCAAGCGGATTCCCCGCGTTGTCGACGAAGCCTTTCATACCCATCGCGAGAGCGCCCAAACCTGCGGTAGCCATCGCTTTTGCAGGCATGATATCGGTAAGTCTCACGTCGAGAATAACAACGCTTGCGCGAGTCAGCACGCTTTCGAAATTGTAAAATACGTTGTTCTTTTCGTCAAATATCATCGCGCGGTCGGTCGCCTCTATGCCGCAAGGGATATCGGACGGCAGTATGAAAAGAGGTACGTCGCGGTAGGATATCTTTTCGGCGTCCATATCTGTCTTATGATTGAAATAGACGAAATCGCCCACACCCTGAAGCAACATGAGCTTCGCGACTTTCGCGCACTGAGTCACGTTTTCTCCGCCCAGAGCGATTATGCCGTCGCAACCGTGAGTCTTATACAGATTTACGATATCGTCGCAATCCTTCGGGGAAGCTTTTTCAGATATCCTGTAATAAGTCGCGCCGAACCCGATTATATCGTTATCCATCGCGTATCTGACCTCTTTGGCAAAGCCCAGCCTGTAAGATCTCTCGTCGGATATGAAAAGAGGCCTCGTACAGTCGCGTTCCCTCAACTCGTAAGGCAGATTGTCGAGAGCGTGGTCTCCGCAGAGAATTTTTACGTCGCAGGAAAAATCAAACGTACTCATATCACATCACGCTCCTTAAAATTCTGTAAACGTCGTCCTTGGTCACGTTCTTCGGATTGGTGACCAGAGCGTACGACTTCATCGTCTCCTCGACGACCTTGTCGAGAGAATCTTCGTCAATGCCGATCTGCGAAAGTTTCGTCGGCAATCCGTTTTCTTCGAAAAGTTCTTTTATCATCTTGCCCGAAGTATCTATCAGAGTGCGTCCGAGATCCTGTTCGGGAGTCGAAGCGTATCTGTCGTCACCGATTATATAGTAAAGCGCCTGAGCGTAATCCTTTTCCGCAGCGTCGAGATTGTATCTCATGCAAGCTTCGAATACAATGCCCGTGCAAATATAGTTATCTCTTCCCGTAAGGTTCGAAAGCGCGCCCGCCATTGCGTGAGCGATACCCGCCGAAGCGCTGGAATAACATACGCCCGCAATAAGTCCCGCTTTCTGAAGTCCGAGCACGGCGTGCTGATCCATCGGGTCGTTTACGACCTTGAACAAGTTATCTCTTATCTCTCTTATCGCGATAAGGTTCATGCATTTGGTAAGAATGATCGCCTGTTTGCTGACGAATTCCTCAATGTTCATCGCAAACGATTCCGTAGCCCCCGCTATGGTAGTCGGAGCGTCGAATACCGACGTCAGAGCCGGGTCGATTATGCAGTAGTCGGGGGCGCAGAGCGCGGAAACGCAACTGAATACAGCGCCGTAGTCGTCCTTTACCGAAACGCTGGTGGTAAGCGCGTTGCTTATGCCTACGCTGGTCGGGATAACTACGAGAGGAACGTTTATCTTCTTTCTGGCAACGTCGATGCCTTTGACGTCCTCGAAACGGACGACCTGACCCGACAAGAGCATTCTCAGCGTCTTGGCGGTATTGATGACCCTGTAATCGCCCGAGACCACAATACAGTCGCAGTTGTTCAGCCTGTAGACGTCGCGCATCTCCCTGAGGCTGTTCATCGAAACGACCTTCTCAGAGTTGACGTAGACCGCGCCCGTCTTTACTTTTACTGAATTGATAGCCTCTCTTACCAGATCGACCGCACTGCTCTTTTCAACGTTGTCGCAGATAAAGAATGCGTTGTGCAACCCCAAAGACGGCAGTTTTTCAACAGCTTTCGCAAGACATCCTACGCCTGCGCTGACTTTCGTCGGGTTATAAAATTCATAATAAAATCCGCTGCCTTTCATTGTCAGAACCTCCCGAACAGAGTGAAAAAGCGTATCTTATGCACGTTCGCGGTACGCGGCAGAAGCGCCCTGTCGTACTTTTTCAGCCAGCTCTTGAACAGCATGTAAGAAGCGACGATATCGAACATATGCGATACCGTCATCATTCCCGAAACGTCGCCGTATATCACGAACGCGGACTGCGCGAGGCATTTCGAAAACGACTTTACTCCCGTAAAGAACGAAAGTGCGCCCTCGACGTTTTTAAAGCAGACGTCAACGTCAGGCTTTACGATCATCTCTCTGCCGCTTCCCACTGTTAGCTTCTCACCGTTTTTGACTATAGTCATAGCGTTGCCGTCCGGCAGCACTCTCATACGGAACACGAATTTTTCGGGCAACATACCGACGTACTTTTTAAAATCGTCGTCGTATCTGAAACAACACGCGACCGCTCTTGCGAAAAAGTACATATTAAACGCCGTTACCGTCTTTTTATGAAATTTTTTTCCTTTCATGCTTCACCCCGTTGGTTTGAGTAAAGTATAACACAGCGCCGCGCCGATGTCTATACTATCGGAAACGTGGCAGCCAATGTTTACAATGATTTTACTTGCGTACACTAAGCAGTGATCACGCCTTTAAAAGGCAAAAGGAGGTGCATTATGCGCGCAAAGAAGACCACGGCAGCGAAAGCGGGCAACAAGGCGGCAAAGGCATACGCCGACGTCGACAAAGCTTTCGATCCGCTCGGAAGCTATACCGGCAGAGCGGCAGACGGCCGCCCCAGTCAGGACGCGGACGATCTTTAACATTATATTTCCTAAGCAAGCCCGAAATGAGAACGGAGAGCGTGAAGCCCTCCGTTTTTACTTGTCCGTGTTTGTTAAATGCGTTTTATAATTACCACTTGTTTACCACCTTTTCCGCAAAGCCCCTGCAAGGTCCGAACTCGAGAAGAGAACCGTCCTCAAGCCTTACATACCCCGTAAACTCGCCGAACACCTGATGCTGGCAGGTCGATACTGCAAGCGCGTTGACAGCGTCGTAACGGTCTATCATCGGTTTGAAACGCATAAACAGTCTGTCCTCGTCGTCCCTTATCGCCCACTCTTTCATGAAGTCGTCCTTGCCATCCTTCTGAGGGATATCGAAAGTCACGCTCCCGAGTTTATGCGCTATCCCGTCGGTAAAGAACATGTTCTCGCTTGCCTGAGAGGTATCGCCGAACCCGTAACCCAGATTGAAGCCTATCGTATGCCCGTTGTCGAGTCTGTGCTGCATACTGCCCCAGTACCAGACGTTCTTATAAGTCCAGACTCCTCTGCCCCAGTCGAGGGTACCGAGAGCCTTTTTCTTGTCGAACTCATACCTTTTGCCGCCCACATCGAAATAGCCTTCCGCCGTCATGCAATTCAGCTTTGCGTTGTAATAAAACGCGTGCTCGTTTTCTTTGAACGGCGTAGCGATGACCATCGCGTCGCGAGGAGGATCGGTAAGCGTTATCTTTGCTTTAAGAGTATTCTCTCCGTCCCACTTTTTGTATTCGCACTCTATCTCTCTGACGCCGTTTTTGTTGCGGAAATACAGCTTAAGCGCCTTTGAAGAGAACGATACGTCGCCGTCTTCGAAGCTTTTCGGGAAATTGTATTTACCGAAAGGGAATAAAGTTATTTTCGAAGAAGTGCGGCACGCGGGCTTCGTAAGGTCTATAACGCTCACGCTCATAAGCCCGATATATCCGATATCGGACAGCGTGAACGCGATGCTCTTCTCCCCGTCGGAAATTATATAATAATCCCATTCTTTTATGCGCCACTTGCTCGCGGCGATATTCTTGCGGTCGTATCTTCTCGCCATAACGGTCGAATAGCCCGCCTGCAAAAGCCTGCCCTCGTCGTCAAGCAATCTGCCTTTCGTCAATCTGTTCTGCATAAAATCACCTCAGATATAATTTTAAGGCAAAAACGCTTTAAAGTCAACATTGAAAAACATTGTTGCATACCCGAACGCTTGCCTTTTGCAACGGACTTACATATAATGATAAAGATGAACGGACGACTTACATATAAACACACATTCTCAGGCTGCATGACGGGATTCATAGTCCAGGCGATAAACAACAATTTAGCGCCTCTTCTTTTTGTTATATTCCAGGACGAATTCGGTCTAAACCTTTCTTCTCTCAGCACCGTGATACTCGTCAATTTCCTGACGCAACTGTGCGTCGACGCATTCGCGGGAAAGATCACAGACAAATTTGGGTTCAGATTTTCGGTACTGGCGGCTATGGCGTGCTCCGCGCTCGGGCTCGTGCTTCTGGGCGTACTTCCTAACGTGTGGAGCAACACTTTCGCAGCCCTTACGGTATCCACCGTCGTGTTCGCGATAGGCGGTGGTCTTATAGAAGTCGTGGTAAGTCCTCTCACGGAGCTTCTGCCCCTGGGTGAAAAAAAGAGTACGATGGCTTTTCTTCACTCCTTTTACTGCTGGGGACAGGCGGTCGTCGTCCTGCTTTCGACTCTTTTCATCAGATTCACAGACCCGTCGTTATGGTATGTTCTGCCTCTCGTCTGGGCGGTCGTACCGATAGCCAACGCGATATGGTTCGCGTTCGTGCCTATCGCACAAACTATACCTGAAGAAAAGCGCACCCCGCTGATATCCCTTCTTAAAGACAAAAGATTTCTGCTCGCGCTTGTCGTTATGACCTGCGCTGGAGCGTGCGAACTCACCGTTTCCCAGTGGTCGTCCCTGTTCGCAGAAAAGGGACTGGGCGTATCAAAATTTTTGGGAGATTTACTGGGTCCGTGTCTGTTTGCCGTACTTATGGGCATCGGCAGACTGTTCTTCGGGCTTTTCGGAGCCAAGATGAATCTGTTGCGCGTACTCAAGATCCTCACCGTGTGCTGTATAATCTGTTACCTGACGATGGTCTTTGTGCCTCAACCTATAATTTCTCTTCTCGCCTGCGGCTTTACCGGTCTTACCGTAAGTATGCTGTGGCCGGGAACGATAAGCAATACGAGCGCGCGCTTCCCTTACGGCGGCACCGCGATGTTCGGTCTCTGCGCGCTGTTCGGAGACCTGGGCTGCGCGGCAGGTCCGGGTATAGCCGGACTGGTTGCAGACGCGATAGTAAAATCTCCTTCTTTTCTTCAGATAGCCGAATCGACAGGACTTTCGGCAGAACAGGTAGGTCTCAGAGGCGGAATACTGGTCGGCATGTTTTTCCCGATACTGCAACTGATATGCCTTTTCGCTATCGGGCTTATGGACAAGCCTTCCCGAAAAAAAGAAAGCTTAACGGCTGAAGTATGATATTTTAACCGATAAAAAAGAACGCGGCAGCCCCGCGTTCTTTCATTTTTTCAAATATTCTTTCTCCTCTTTACATTCTTCTTTGCATACAAGCGTTCTCAGTATATCTCTTTTTCTCCCGACGACGAAGCGAACTTTTTGCGGTACTCTCCCGCGCTCATACCGCAATGCTGACGGAATGCGTTGGAAAAATAATGCTGATCCGCAAAGTGCAGACGCTCTGCAATCTCCGATATGCTCATGCCCGTATTTCTAAGATAAAGTTGCGCGACCTTGAGTTTTCTGTCCGTATAGTATTTGTAAGGAGTGCAGCCGTACTGCGATTTAAACTGCCTTATCACGTAATTGGGAGAATAGTGCAGTTCTTCCGCGATCTCTTCGATCGTTATCGCGCCCTCGATGTGGGTGTCGAGAAAAGATTTTACCGCCAGAGCTATCCTGTTGCATTTTTTGCGGTTCAGGTTCTTTATCGCCATAAGCGCGTCGCACAGCAACAGCACGGCGTTGTCTACGAACCCCGTATAATTAAGCGGAACTTCTTCAGCCAGAGTTCTTAAACGGCTGAAAAAGTGAGACAGGTCGCAATTTTCGAAACAGTACTCCCCTGTCGGGAGATAACATTTGACCAAAGACTCCGCAAGAGCTCCGTCTAACGTTATCCAGTCTTTTTTCCACGGATCGCGAGGATCCGGATAATAAGAGTGATCGCTGCCCTTAGTCAGCACCATGACGCTCCCTGCGCACGGGCGGTACTCCTTACCGTTTATTTTGAATATCCCTTTTCCTTCCCTTACGTATTCCAGCGCCGTAAACCTGCAATCCTTCCTTTCTACACGGTAATCTCCTTTAGCAGGCACGGTACAGTCGGTAAAGCCTATCATACCGACGTTGAGAGGCTCGCTTTCATCGTAATAGCGCCACAGATCTTTCGCGCTGTCGCTTTCGTATATTTTTTTCACCGACATATCGTTTTCTCCTATTTACAAAAGAGAGATTTATGTTATTATTATATTAACACACGTTGAAGGCTTTTGCAATAAGCGACTG
>DVNX01000016.1 GCA_018714045.1 Candidatus Ornithoclostridium faecavium | reverse complement strand
CTGCCGTATAGGCTTAGCTATGCGTAAAAAGAAACTACACGCGTAAGCCGACTAATACCCCCGGTCACACCGGGTCGTCTATAAACCACTCTATTATCTCTTTTATTGTGAGATCTTCAATGCCGAGGTCTCTGGGCGATTTGTCCTCATACCTTTCGCCCAGAAAACCGAACATTCCCGCGTCGTCCGCCTTACCCAGCTTTTCAAGGGTAAGCGAGGAATACCCCCAGTACAGGACGACGAAAATAATAACTACGGCAATAACTATCTTCGAGAGACAGCCGCCGCAACCGCAACCTCTTCTCATACCCCGATTATTGACAAAAAACGCGCTTTCGAAACGTATATGAAAAGCAATAAAAACACGGGCGGGAAATTTTATAATTTTTTTCCTGCCCGTGTGCGTTAAAATCAATTAATACTATATTGCGGTCAAACTTTCTTAAGCAATATGACTTCGCAGGCGTCGCCGACAAGCGATACCTCTATACTGTCTTTAAGCGGATAAGATTTTCCGGAATATATTTCTTTGCAGACGTATTTTGCCCCGCTCTCCAAGCCCGCGTAGCCGTCTTTTATCAATTTCGAAACGCTTACGCATGCTTTTTTCGCACCGCTCTTTTTATTGAATAGGCATACCGCCGCGCCGTCCTCCAAAGGTCTTGCCAGCACGTCCACGCTTCCCTTTACCACGCGTTTCGCCGCCTTGCCGAGTTTGTCCTGATCCACCGCGATCAGCTCAGGATTGGTGACTATCTTTAAGATCTTATCGCTTATCTTCCTTATGTCGTTACCGAGTATAAGCGGAGCCGCCATCATGCACCAGAGCGCAAAATGCGATTTATTCTGTTCTTCGGTAAGATTGCCGTTTCCTACCTCGAGCATATCGGGATCGTTGTACGCGCCCGCGCTTGCGTATCCGTAAAGCTTTACCGTCTTTTCGTAGATCATCTTGATCCAGAACCAGCGCGGGATTATATCGGGAGTGGTACGCCACATATTTCCCGCTAAGGCGCCCCATTTCCACGGCTGATTTTTACCCCATTCGCATATCGAATAAGCTATCGGTTTTTCGGGTTTGCCCGTCTCTGCCGCGACCCTCGCGGTAGCCTCTTTCAGAGCCTTGCCCATCGTAAGATACTGAAGCATGGAACTGTCTGCGCGGCTGCTCACGGGGTTGAATATCCTGACCTTATTCACGCCCTTTTCAAGCCTGACTTCTACCTGGAAACGCGAAGTGAGATTCCAGAACTTCTGCGGCGGTACGTGGCAAAGATATCTTTCGCCGTTAATTTCTATCATCGCGAGTTTTTCGTATGGACTGTTAGTCTTTTTGCAATACAGAGTCAGTACGTATTCCCCGCCCTCTTCGCTGTATACGTTGTTGTATTCCATGGCGCCGCGGCACTTGTCCATACCGCTGACGAAACAACCCGTGGGCAGTTTCTTGCAAGGCATAAATTTAGCAAGACCTTCGAGCCTTGCGTCTGTACAAGGATAGAACTTACCCTCTTTTTTGCCTTTTTCCGTAAATTCTACACCGAAGACTACGGGTGCGTAATAAGGAAGAGGAACGTTGTGACAGAAATCGTATTTGAAGAACTCTATCCCCCACTTCGCGAACGTGTAAGCGTCGCGGTATTCGTTGCCGAGGCTTGCGGGGAGATCCTCGCATGTAAGCGTGCCATTGGAAGAGTAAATGCCGACCTTGAGACCCAGAGCGTTTATTCTTTTTACCAGATTGCCTATGCCTCCCGCGAAACGCGTCAGGTCGCCCTGCAATTCGCCGTTTTCGTCTCTTAAAGAACTGTGCCAGCAGTCGTCGAGGTTTATCCTGTCGTATCCCGCCGCAAGAAGTCCTTTTTCCTTTACAGCGACAGCCGTCTCGTATATAAGGTCTTCGTCGATATTGTTTTTAAAAGTGTTCCAGCTCGACCAGCCCATGGGCGGCGCAGTCAAAGTTCCGTTGTCATACTTTTCAGACGGGTATACGTTGCCGACCTTAGAAGGACGGGTGAACACCGTCTTTAAAAAACATATAGGGCACATTGAATTGCGTTTCATACTTTCCTCCGTTAAGACGCATTTTCGTTTCGTATATTATAACACAAGAAAGGCGCCTTTTTCAACCGAGTTGACGCGTTGGTCTGTTTTTCTCATCCTTAATGTCAAATACGTCGTTTTACATACACGGGCGCGGATTTCCCATTGGAAAAATTTGTGCGTTGACCTTATCGTTCAAAAGCCTTTACAATATCTTTGCGGACAAAAGTCCGTAATAATTCAGGAGGCAGGAAAATGAAGACTGTAACGGTTATTGCAGCGATAGCGATAATTTCAGTTTCTCTGTTCGCGCTCGTATCCTGCGGGCAATCGTACGGAGAAAACGGCTTTTCTTTCTCTATCGCGGATAAAATAGACGCATTTATCTATGCAAATTACGTCGAACAGAATCAGAACGGCGGCAACGACCAGTCCCCGTCGCTTCCCATGCAGGACACTCTCGTCGTTTCCCTGACTAACGGTCTGAACGTAAGAAGCGGAAAAGGTACGTCCTATTCATCGCTGGGAACGCTTGACAAAGGAGACATGGTGGCTTTTCTCGGGCTCGAAGACGGCTGGTACAAGACTGTGTATAAGGAAAGAACCGCGTACGTTTCGGCAAACAGCAACTATACCGCGCTTTACCGCATGGATACTGCGGACGAAAAAGTGGAAAGCGTTATCGCGGTCGGAAAATCGCTTCTCGGTTACCCCTACGTATGGGGAAGCCAGCGTTACCACTGGGGCAACGGGTTCCTCAATCCCAATTTCGTAGCGGGAGAATTCGACTGCTCTGCCCTTACTCAATACGCGTATTACAAAGGTGCCGGGGTCATACTCGACGTCACTACGAGAACTCAGGTAAAGCAAGGCGTCAAGGTCTCGCGCGAAGATCTCAGAAGAGGCGATCTTATGTTCTTTACCAATTCATCGAGATATAATCTTTCGGGCGTCGAGCGCATCGGACACGTTGCGATCTACCTGGGAGACAACTATATTCTTCACACCGCAAGCGACCATGCGGTCATAGAGCCTATATCGACAAAACGCTGGTCGTATTTCATAGAAGCGCGCAGGGTGCTCTCCTGACGCTTTTTCAACAAAGCCCTCCGATTGAGCGGAGGGCTTTTCTTTGACCGTACGAAAATATCTGATTTTATTTATTCAGTTTACCGCAAACAGTACAGCGTCCGCTATTTCGTCGCACAATTCTCTTCTGAACGCAGAGGTTTTTAAAAGCCCGTCGTCCTCGGCGTTGGAGATAAAACCGCATTCTATAATGACAGACGGAACGGCGCAGCATTTCGTGATATAAAAGTCGCCCGCCTGCGGAGCGAGATCGGCTCTCTTGCTGTACTTATAGTTTATCGAAGCGTTCAGCCTCTCCTGCATGAACGACGCGAAGCTCTGCCCGCGACCCGTATCGTCGTAAAACACCTGTACCCCCCTTCTGTTCTTATCGGGATAGCTGTTGAGATGGACGCTTATAACGCAGTCGGGGCGCGCCTCTTTGATTATCCGCGCCCTTTGAGCCATATCTTCGCGTTTTGTGTCGCCGAGAGCGACGTCTTCAGTCCTGGTATATACAACCTTTACGCCCTTAGCGGTCAGGATCTCGCCCAGTTCGAGGGCTATCTTAAGATTCAGTTCGCTTTCCTTACTGCCGCTCACTCCTACTACGCCGCCGTCGTATCCGCCGTGACCGGGGTCTATCGCTACGACCGCGCCGATCGGAGTAACGGAGCTCGCAACGGTATGCGAAACGGCAAATATACCCAGTCCGCTGAGAGCTGTCAGAAGGACAGCCGCCAAATAACAAAAAAACTCTTTTTTACCTATAAAAAACATATCGCGGAATACCTGCTGCAAAATTTGTCGCAAAACTGCGAAATTTTGCTTAAAGACCTGTTTTGGCAGAGTTATCCACAAGGTTATCCACAAAAACATTCGTTCTTGTGGATAACTCTGCCTGTTTTTCAACTTTCGCAATATCATTTATATGTGTGGATAAAGCGCGATATTACCCTTTTTTGAGATACCAGACCAGAATAATACAAACCAGCCCTGAGGCACGCCTTTTATGCGTTTTTCAGTGATGCTCGCTTGAAAATATTATAATATTATCTGCACTCACCTCACTGAAACACACATTAAAAATCATCGCCTGAGGGTGCGAGCAGTTTTAAGCCGGCAAATTTTTGTTGATACAAGGCAAATGCCGCAGGTAATATTTGATCATATTATCAAGGCATTTAACACAGTAGCTACGTAAATTTGCCGCTTTAAACCAGGTTCGTATTATTCTGGTCTGGTATATAAAAAAGCGCCGCTTAAAACGGCGTTTTCAAGTACGGTTTTATACTGTTTTTCCTACTTTATCATGCTGTTGTCAGCGTCCTTTCATAAGCTTGATACGCGCTTTGTAATCGGGCATATAACGCGCGACGAGTGCGTAAAAATTCTTCTGATGGTTGGCATATCTGAGATGGCATATCTCGTGAAGCACGACGTAATCGATTACGCTTTCGCTCTTCGCCGCCAGACGACAGCTTATCCTTATCCTCGCGTCGTTTACCCTGCATCTGCCCAGGTACGATTTAGCGGAAGTGATCTCGATCTTTCCCGCCTTGAGCCCTGTCGCTTTCTGCCACTTTTCGAACAAAGGCGGAAGCACGGGCGCGATCGCTTTTTTATAATGATCCGCAAGCGCCTTCTCCCTCGCTTTTTCGTCCTTTCCGTATACGGTACACACGCCGTCCTCTCCGAATACGACGTAAGCGCGGCTCCATTCGACGTCCAGTCTTACGTATTCTTTGCCGAATAAAAAGACCTTGCCTTCGCGCTTTTCAGCCTTTTTTACGTGCTTTTCCGTCCAGTCGGAGTGCGCCTTGATAAAAGAGATTATCCTCTCCTCGCTCACGCTCAGCGGCGCCGTCACGTACGCTGCGGCGTTCTTTATCCTTAACGTAAGATTCTTGACTTTCTTTCTGCTGACCGCATATTCCCTTCCGTCAACGTTGACGACGTAAGTCCTTACAGCCTTAATCATAGTGCCGACCGCCCTGAGCGCCTTCGTCGACAAAACGTCTGTAAGACTTCCTGAACTCGTCCAGCTGACCGTCCTGCAAGAAACTGTAATGTCCGTTTTTCGCGATTATTATATGATCGATGAGAAGCACGTCCATTATCTCCAATGCTGTGACCGCCCACTTCGTAAATTCTATATCTTCCCTCGAAGGATAAGCCGCTCCCGACGGATGATTGTGCGCGAGATATACGTATTTCGTCTGCGAGTTCTGACACAGCATCACGAGTTCTTTTACGCGCAGCTTGCAATCGTCGCTGTCGCCTTTACCCAGTTCGCATCTCTGTTTCAGCCTGCCCGTGCTGTCAACGCATATCGCGTAAATACGCTCCTCTTCGAGCGTAGTCATAAAACTTTTCAGATATTCGAGGATCTGTCCCCTTGTTTCCAGTTTTGGTTTATCGCCTATCTTACTTGAATTGTACCGCCTGGCGAGCGACGACATGCTGCTCAGATAGAGCGCCGCATTTTCAGTCATTCCTTTTACAGCCGAAAGCGCGTTGCTGTCGCTGTCGAGCACCGCGGAAAGCGAGCCGAATTTAGCGATAAGATCGTGCGCTATGCCGTTGGTGTCTCTCCTCGGTATAAAAGGATACAGCAGATATTCGAGAACCTCGTGTTCGCTGAGCGAATCGAGAGAATTCTGCTTTACCCTGGCGCGCATTCTCGCCCTGTGGTTTTCGTGAGGATTAATTTTCTTCTCCACCCTTCTTTTCTTTTTCCTCTTGTCTTTTGTTGTATTTCTC
>DVNX01000003.1 GCA_018714045.1 Candidatus Ornithoclostridium faecavium | reverse complement strand
ACTGTTCCCGCCACGCGGGCGCCTTAGGGCTGGCTCATATTATTCTGGTCTGGTATACCTCAGCCGCCGTACGCTCGTTTTGACAGAGATACGGCGGCGTTTTTATTCATTTTTCCTTACAGACGAAAACTTTTTTATTCTTCTGCTTAACGCGTATACAACAAGCGCCGCGAACGCAAGCGCGAAAACCCCGCTTGCTATCGCCGCGATAAACGGATAAAACAAATTTACCGCTTCGGTAAAATCCCAGCCGTAAGAAGCGAGAGTAAGCAATAAAAGCGCGCTCGTCACCGCCGTTTTGGACGGCACCAGCGCGTATATCCCGTCACCGAGGCTCTTTGCCGCGCCCGCAAGCGTTGTCAGTATAGCAATGCCCGTAGTTACGGCGCCCAGCGCTCCCAGTCCGCACGCCCTGCAAAGCGAATATATCGGCATATCCGAACGCGGATAATCGCTCGCCGCCACGTATACGAAGAATGTCATCGCGCTTAAAACGACGGCGCAGACGATCCCTATCGCAGCTATATCCTTTCCCTTCGCCCTTTCTCCGTCCTTCACGGTAAGACAGCCTCCGAGAAGCATATTCATAGAAAGGTAATTCGCGCTTTTAAGAGTATCGAAAGGAAGAGGCTCTACGCATTTCGAGCTTTTGAAAAAGAGCAACGCAAGCAGAAGGAAAAGCACTGGCACGAGAGCTAAATTTATGCGACCGACAGCTTTAGCCCCCGCCGAGCTGAAAGCCACGCACAGCAACGCTATCAGAAAGCCCGTCAGTCTGCCCGTCTGAGTCCAACCGAATATATTCTGCATACCGCCCGTCATCGTGGTCATCGTAAGAAGCATGCATATTTCTATGATACCGTATAAAACGATCTTTGCGATACTCATAGCCCTGCCGCCGAGCTTGCCCTCATTTTTAAGCTGCGCGCCCAACTTGCCTACGCAAAGAAACAGCGAAGCGCACAGCCCCATCGCAGCACCCGTGACAAGCGGAGCAAGATATCCGCCGTCCCCGAAAAACAATATTATCTCTTTACCCGTTGCGAACCCCGCGCCGACTATCGCGCCGATATAAACGCTGGCGACTCTGACTCTTTCCAAAGCGGTCATGATAAAAGATATGCGCGCCGCGCCGCAATAATACGCCGTACGTTCAGCTATTATTCAGCATTTTCCGTCATGCTCCGTAATAAAATCTGTTTCAGTTTGTCGGCAATGCCTGCTTTAAGCGCGTGACGCCCCGTATCGCACATCCGACTTTAAACGAAAGAACCGATCTTATCAAGAAAACCGTAAAGCCTGAGTTTATGTCGACGGTCGCGTTCTGATATTACAGATAAATTAAGATTTTATCAACACGGGCAGGAAAATTATTATTTATTTCAAGTCTTCTTAAAATACATTTACGACAAAAAAAAGGACGGCACCCGCCGTCCTTATACTTACAAAAAAATCATATCTCCAGAAGGTGTTTTACTCCGTCTTTAGTCGATACCTTGTAAAGCGTTATTTTATTTCCCAGCACCTGAACGACTTCCGCGCCAGCCGCCTCCGCGACCTCTCCCGCTATTTCCTTAGCTGAAAAATCGCAGTTTTTGAGCACGTTTATCTTGATAAGTTCGTGTGCCTGCAACTGCTCGGATATCTGATTGATCACCTCGTCGGTAATTCCGTTTTTACCGATATGCGTAGTGGGTTGAGTAGTCATCGCGATGCTTCTAAGTTTTGCTCTCTCTTTGGTAGTCATATGTTTACTCCTGATATTCGAATTCTATGTCGAGGATGCGGACTATATCTCCGTCCTGTATCCCCTTTTCTCTCAAAGCGTCGTATACGCCCAGCTTCTGCAATCTGCTCTGGAAGAACTGGAAGGACTCGTAGTCGCTGAGTACGACAATTCTCGCCAGGTAGTTGACCAGTCCGCCCGAAACAACGTAAGCACCGTCGTCCGCGATCTCTATCTCGTAACCCGTCTGCTGATCTTCGGGCACGAATGTCGCCTCGAAAGGCGTGGTTTTCGGAAGCTGAGGAAGGGTCTTCGCTATCTCTGCAAGGAGGTCTTTGAGCCCCGTGTTCGTCGCCGCGCTGATCCTTATTACCTTCTTTCCCGCCTTCTCTTCAAACTCCTTGATTTTGCTGTCGTCGGTCAGAAGATCGCATTTGTTGGCACAGATTATCTGCGGCAGAGAGCCGAGTTTTTCGCTGTACTGCGAAAGCTCGTTGTTTATTTTAACGTAGTCCTCGTAAGGATCTCTGCCTTCGCTGCCAGATATGTCAACAACGTGCACGATAAGGCGTACGCGCTCGATATGGCGCAAAAATCTGGTGCCGAGTCCCGCGCCCTGCCACGCTCCTTCTATAAGACCCGGGATATCCGCGACCACGAAACGCTGATCGTAATATTCCGCAACGCCCAAGTTGGGGTTCAAGGTCGTGAAGTGGTAGTTGGCTATTTTAGGTCTTGCGCCTGAAACGACTGAAAGTATCGTCGACTTGCCCACGTTGGGAAATCCGACGAGACCGACGTCTGCTATTGTTTTGAGTTCGAGAGTGAGCTCGCGCTCTTTCGTCGTTATGCCCCTGTGGCTGAAATGCGGCGCGCGGCGCTGAGCGGTAGCGAATCTCGCGTTGCCCTTACCGCCTTTACCGCCCTTTTCGCACACGAATTCGCTGCCGGGGTAAAACATATCCGCAAGGATGGTGTTGGTCTTTTTATCCTTTATTATAGTGCCGCACGGCACTTTTATTATAAGATCCTTACCGCTTTTTCCCGTGCAGTTTTTCGCGCCGCCCTTTTCACCGTCTTCCGCGCGGAAATGCTTTGCGTAGCGGAAGTCGATGAGCGTGGCGGAAGTGTCCTCGGCGACGAAAATAACGTCGCCGCCTTTACCTCCGTCGCCGCCGTCGGGGCCGCCGTTCGCGACGTACTTTTCGGTATGGAATGATATCGCTCCGTCGCCGCCGTTACCTGCTTTGACGAATATCGTTGCTATATCGAGAAACATATTCTGCTTAATTTACTCCGAGTTGCTCTGCGATGGCTTTCGCCGCTTTTCTGCCCGCGCCCATCGCGAGGATAACGGTGGCCGCGCCCGTTACGGCGTCGCCTCCCGCGTAAATGCCTTCAACGTTTGTCATCATCGTCTCTTCGTTGACGATTATCGTGCCTTTCTGCGAGAATTCTATATCCTTGCAGGACTTGCGGATAAGCGGATTGGGGCTGGTACCCAGAGAAACGATGACCTGATCTACGTCTATGACGTATTCGCTGCCTTCGATCGGAACGGGACGGCGTCTGCCCGAAGCGTCAGGCTCGCCCAGTTCCATTTTAATGCATTTTATACCGCATACCTTGCCGTCTTTTCCGAGGATCTCGACGGGATTGGTCAGCAGTTTGAATTGGATGCCCTCTTCTTCGGCGTGCATAATTTCTTCGCCTCTCGCGGGCATCTCTTCGCGGCCGCGACGGTATATTATGTATACCTCGCCGCCGTTTATTCTCTTTGCCGTACGCGCTGCGTCCATAGCAACGTTGCCCGCACCTATGACAGCGACTTTCTTACCGCAGTAAACGGGGGTTATCGCGTCTTCCTTATATGCCTTCATCAGATTTACTCTGGTCAGGAATTCGTTGGCGGAGCTTACGCCGTTGAGGTTTTCGCCCGGGATATTCATAAACTGAGGAAGACCCGCGCCTGTACCTATAAATATCGCGTCGTACTGCTCTCTGAGCTCATCGATAGTTATAGTCTTGCCTACGACGGTATTGAGTTTTATCTCAACTCCGAGAGCTTTGAGCTTGTCTATCTCTTTAGCCACGACGTCGTCTTTCGGCAGTCTGAATTCGGGTATGCCGTAGACGAGAACGCCGCCCGCTTTGTGGAACGCCTCGAAAATCGTTACCTGCATGCCGCGCATAGCGCAGTCCGCCGCACAGGTAAGACCGCTGGGGCCGCTTCCTATAACGGCTACTTTCTTGCCGTTGGCGGGTTTCTTTTCAGGGACTACGCCCGTTTTCAGAGCGTAATCGCCGACGTATCTTTCCAGCGCGCCGATAGCCACGCTGCCGCCCAGTTTAGCCTTTCTTACGCAAAAGTTCTCGCACTGTTTTTCCTGCGGGCAAACTCTGCCGCAGATAGCGGGAAGAAGCGTATCTTTGCTTATCTGAGAAACCGCGCCGTCCATATCGTTTTCTTTAAGATGCGCTATGAACGCGGGAATGTCTATACCTACGGGGCAACCCTTACGGCAGGGCGCCGCCTTACAACCGAGGCACCTGTCCGCTTCCGCAAGCATCAGCTTTTCGTCAAAACCGAGGCTCACCTCTTTGAAATTGGTTATCCTTTCCTTCGGATCCTGTTGTATAGTCTTGTTTCTTTCGCTGTTATTCATGGTCAACCTCTCAATTTGCACTTGCCCTCGTGCTCTCTGTAAAAGCCCGAGCGGTTCATCGCTTCCGCAAAATCAACCTTGTGTCCGTCGAATTCGGGACCGTCTACGCAGGCGTACTTGGTCTTGCCGTCCACGGTAAGTCTGCAACCGCCGCACATGCCCGTACCGTCGACCATGATGCTGTTCATGCTGACGATGGTGTGGATATCGTACTTGCGCGTAAGCTCGCTGACGTTTCTCATCATTATCATGGGACCTACGACGAAAACGCAGTCGATCTTCTCGCCTCTGTCGATAAGTTCCTGAAGCACGGTGGTAACGAAACCTTTCGTACCCAGAGAGCCGTCGTCCGTCGCGATAAGCAGTTCTTTGCTGTTCTCTCTGAACTCATCTATGCTGAACAGAAGTTCTTTGGTACGCGCGCCGATTATCGTCGTGCACGGCTTGCCCTGCGCCATACGCAGTTTAGCCTGCGGATAAATTACCGCGCAGCCTATACCTCCGCCGACGAGCACAACGTTTTCGTATTCCGAAAGATCTGTCGCGTTGCCGAGAGGTCCGACCATATCGTGAATAAAATCGCCTTCGTTGAGCTGACCCATCTTGTGAGTGCTGTAACCGACGTCCTGTACGAGCAAGGTTATCGTACCCGCCTTTGCGTCGTAATCGCATATAGTGAAAGGTACGCGTTCGCCTTCTTCGTCCACGCGCAGAATTATAAACTGCCCCGGTTTGCAGTGAGTAGCGATCTCTTTCGCTTCGATGAGATACTCTTTGACTCTTGGAGCGATATCGACTATCCTGAGAATTTTATTCATTTGACCGACCTCCTTGGATCTTGTTATACCAGACCAGAATAATACGAACCAGCCCTGAGGCGCGCCTTTTATGCGTTTTTCAGTGACGTTCACTTGAAAATATTATAATAT
>DVNX01000015.1 GCA_018714045.1 Candidatus Ornithoclostridium faecavium | reverse complement strand
AGGCGATGATTTTTAGTGAGTGTTTTAGCGAGGCGAGCGCAGATAATATTATAATATTTTCAAGGGAGAATCGTTAAAAAACACACAAAAGGCGCGCCTCAGGGCTGGTTTGTATTATTCTGGTCTGGTATACAAATGCGACGCGCATTCGCAACGGGTTTTTCCGATACGGCATGCGTTCATGTTTACGGCGTTAGGTCTTTGAAGTCGTAAACGGGACGTATTTTTTAAGTCGAAGAGGTAAAATGAAAGACAGAAATTTTGCAAGGTTCGTTCTGCCCAACGTTCTCGCTATGGTCGGGACGTCTTGCTACGTTATCGCGGATACTTATTTTATTTCCGTTGCCGAAGGATCGGACGGGATAGCGGCTCTCAATCTCGTTCTGCCTTTGTACGGATTGCTTTTTGCGCTGGGGTCTATGACGGGAACGGGTTCGGCAACCAGATTCGCGCTTCTGAACGCTACAGGGAACGCTGAAGGAAGAGACTATTTCTTCAACTCTGTTTTCTGGTCTGTCTGTCTTTCTTTTCCGTTTCTCGTCGCGGGGATTTTCTTTCCCGACAAAGTTCTGCAATTGCTCGGCGCCGACGGAAATCTCGTAATGTTAGGAAAGGATTATACGCGGATAGTTCTCTGTTTTTCGCCGTTTTTTATAGTCAATTACACTTTTACGGCGTTTGTCAGGAATTCGGGTTCTCCGGGTATCGCCATGGCTGCCACCGTTGTCAGCGGAGCTTTCAATATCGCGGCTGACTATGTGTTCATGTTCCCGTTCGGCATGGGGATGGGGGGCGCGGCGCTCGCTACGGGCATATCTCCCGTAATAAGCATCGTTATCTGCTTGACGGGACTGCTGAAGAAGAGGGATCTTTTCAGACTTTCGTTCAGATGCGTTTCTTTCGTTAAGCTGATAAAATCGTGGAGCCTCGGCGTATCGGCTTTTGTCGGAGAGATCTCGGTTTCTCTTACGACGCTGATATTCAATTTTATCCTGCTGGGACTTGCGGGAAATACGGCAGTTGCCGCTTACGGAGTTATCTCGAATACTGCGCTCGTCGTCACCGCGATGCTTAACGGCGTTTCTCAGGGAATGCAACCCGTTGCCAGCGGTTATTTCGGAAAAGGAGAGGATAAAGCGCTTAAATCCGTATACGTAAAGACGCTTTCGCTGTCAGTCGCTATCGGCGCGCTTTCTCTTATCGTCGTTGGCGCCGCGGCCGAAATCGTGGTCGCTCTGTTCAATACGGAAGGCTCTGCGGCTCTTGCAGAGATAGCCGAGCCCGGGATAAGACTTTATTTCGTCGGCTTTTTGTTTGCTGCTGTAAACGTCGCTAACGCGGGATTTTACAGCGCGACAGGCAGGGGAGCGGACGCGTCGGCGATATCAGTTTCAAGAGGATTCATCTGTATTTCCGTAGCCGCTCTGGTGCTTTCCGAAACGCTGGGGATAGTCGGCGTATGGCTTTCTTTTGCGGTCGCGGAAATCGCAGCTTTCGTAATAGGGATCGCGTTTTCGGCGCTCAAAAAGAAAATCGGTCGGAAAAGATCCGTTTCTGTATAAAGAGCGTATTTTTACCGTAAAAAACGTTAATATTGTAGTCTGCAAATCATATAATTATTGTAAAATTCTTTACAATGCGCGCAAAGTTATGTATAATATAATAAAAAAATTATCAAGGAGACCCTTTTCAGGGTAAATATGGAAGTACCTTTATTACTTGTAGCAATCGTTATCCTTATAATGCTGTCTGCGTTCTTTTCGGCTACGGAGACGGCGTTTTCTTCTCTCAATAAGATAAAAATGAAAAACGCCGCGGCGGACGGAGACAAACGCGCCGCAAAGGTAATGAAACTCGAAAGCGATTTCGACCGTTTCATTTCCACGATCCTTATCGGCAACAATATAGTCAATATCACGGCTACGACTCTCGCAACGATACTCTTCGGTATCCTCATCAAGAATTCGAGCGTTGCGAATACCGTTTCGACGGTCGTGATGACTGTTGGCGTTCTCATCTTCGGCGAGATATCACCAAAAACAATTGCGAAAAAGAACCCCGAATATTTCGCTCTTTCTACCGTTTCGGCGACACAGATCGTCTGCTATATCCTGTTCCCGCTGACATGGCTGTTCGGATTGTGGCAGAAACTGATAAACAAGATCTTCAAGAAAAAGGGCGACGACAACTTTACCGACGACGAGCTCATCACTATAGTCGACGAAGCGCAGACGGGCGGTAACATAGACGAATACGAGGGCGACCTGATACGTTCCGCTATAGAGTTCGACGACCTGACAGTCGTTGACATCCTTACCCCGAGAGTGGACGTAAAGGCGGTAGAACAGGGCATGGATATGCACTCTGTGATACGCATCTTCAAAGAGACCGGCTACAGCCGTCTGCCCGTGTACAAGGACACCATCGACAATATCGTCGGCGTGCTTAACGAAAAGGATTTTTACAACGCTTATCTCAGCGGCGCTAAGTCGATAAACTCTGTCGTTTCCGACAACCTTATCTACGCTACGCCGTTTGAAAAGATATCGGGTCTTCTCAGAAAACTGCAGAAGGCGAAAACGCATATCGCCATTGTCGTGGATGAATTCGGCGGCACGCTGGGTATAGTCACTCTCGAGGATATACTCGAAGAGCTGGTCGGCGATATCTGGGACGAACACGACAGGGTAGTCGAATCGTTCAGAAAGGTGGACGAAAACAAATATATCGTCGCGGGCGACGTCAAACTTATAGACTTTTTCGATTATTTCGAGATTAAGGACGACGCCGAAGAATACGACGCGACTGGTCTTTCGGGCTTTGTCGTACTCAAGCTGGGCAACGTTCCCAAGGTAGGCGATTCGATCGAGTTCGAGAATCTTACGATAACGGTCAAAAAGACCGAACATATGAAAATATCCGAGTGCGAAGTAGTCGTTACTCCGCGCGAGGACAACGAAGACGAGGAATAAAATTTTCCGCAAACGGAGGAAAAAATGTATAAACAAGTTAGTTCGAGCCTCGATTTCTGTTCGAGAGAAAAAGAGATCCTCGATTTCTGGAAAGAAAATTCTATTTTTGAAAAGAGTATCAATCAAAGCGAAGGCAAGCCTTCGTTTTCGTTCTACGACGGTCCTCCGACCGCTAACGGCAAACCTCACATAGGTCATATCCTTACCCGCGTAATGAAAGATATCATTCCGCGCTACAAGACCATGAAAGGTTATCACGTGCTCCGCAAAG
>DVNX01000122.1 GCA_018714045.1 Candidatus Ornithoclostridium faecavium | reverse complement strand
AAAATCTATACGTATCGCAATTTTTAAGACTGATAAAAAACGTCAACTTTAAAGCCCCTCGGTTGTCCGAAGGGCTTTTTGTTTTATCGATCGTTATCTTTTATCTGCCGCTTTTCAGCTTATCACGTTGCAGCTTGCGTCGATGACAACGCGTTCTTCGCTTGCAAGGTAATTGTATTCTATGCCGTACACTGTCAGGTTGACAAGGGTAAGCGTCGCTTTTTCGTCTATCTCCTGACAGTAAATCCCGCAATCGGTATGTTGCGCCCCGCCGATAACGCTTCCCTGCGCGGAAGATTTTACTATAAAGCTTTTTCTTCCCTGCATTTTTACTGTAATTCTTCTGATATCGTATCCGCAAGTATCTATCACGCACGTTCCCGTTGTCGAAGTATTTGCGTACAGGGTGACTTCTTCCGCTATATCCGCAGTCAGATAGATCTCGTCCATTCCCATCAGTGAGGAAAATGCTGACGCGGTCGAAGCGTAACCGACATACTTACCGCTGCCTGTCGTCTTGCTGCAATCGATATTGTGAGAGGTCATCTCTATAACGCCGTTATTTTCGAGAAATACGTCTTTGTCGAAAGTACCGTCGGGTCTCAGATCGAGAACATAGTCTCCAAGAACAAGCGTAACGTTCTCAGGCACTACAAGCGTCTGTTCCGTCCTGTTTCCTTCCACGTCGATATCCGCGGTCAGCGATACCTTGCCGAAGTTGCAAAGCTGCGTGCCCTCTTTTACGTTGCCCAGCGCCGCTTTCAGCTCTTGGAACGTAGAAACAGTGGTTTCACCGGGAAGAACGGCATATTCCGCACTTATCTCGCCGTAATATTTCGTCGACATCGTGTTTGCCCTTACCGTCAGCTTTGCAAGATCGCCTCCAGTAGATATTTCATAATCATTTGAACAAACAGAACTGTACTCTCCTGCGTTGACCGTTTCGCCTACGACTGTGGTAATCGTAAAACCGGGTTTTTCCGTCTTAAGATAGCCGTTTTCCATGCGGTAGTCCACCTGGGTTTTCAAAAGCGTCAGAACGGTTGCCTCAGCGATATTTTCCCTTATATATACCGTGCCGTCGCCGCTTATCCCGGCAGGCGCAACGTCGTTGAAGTAACAACTGCCGTTGTTTGCAAACGATCCGCCGTCGTTTACGGTAAGAGTGGCGACGGTAATATCATTGACGTATTCGCCGTTATTTTCAACGCTGCCGTTTACTTCTACCGCATACTCCTTGTTTATCAGGCTTCCGCCTTTGGGAATAACGAGAACGTACCCGGTCGGAATTTCGAGATCGCCTTTTATGTACGTAGAATTCCATATAACCTTGTTATAGTTAAAGTCGTCCAGCGCGGCAACAAGGTCAGCGTAAGCATTTACGCTCTTTTCGGCTCTTCCGACCTTGAATTCTACCGTCGCGCTTCCTTTGAACGCGCGGCTGTCTTCTCTGAAAGTCACCTTCAGACTGTAATTGCCCGCATCCAAAGGATTGTGATCTATCTCTGTAACACCTTGCAGATATGTGACGTCGTATCTGTCGGAAATGCCGCCCGCTATACGAACTGCCGCTTTCTTTTCAGTTCCGTCATAAACGAAAGGCAGATTGGTTATCTCTATATCCGACGCCTGTATCTCCTCTTTCACCGTCACGTTGCCGCCTACAAACGCGTCGCACTCTTCATTCAGGTATACGTTGCCGCCGTTTTCGACAGCCTTTGTCGCGTTCACGTTTCCCGTCGAGAATACGTACAGTTCTCCGAGATTTTTAAACGTGCCGTTATTTGTCAGCGTATGATTTACGTATACGGTGCCCTGCGAAGTCACGCTGCCGTCATTGACGAACTCTTTGATTTCGTCCGTGTCGCCGCCGACGTAAAAAGTTCCGCCCTCGTCAACAGAGATCTCTCCGGCGTTGGTCATATTTCCAGAATAAGACTTTCCCTCCCCCAACGATATTACTCCGTTATTTTCGAGCGTACCCCTGTTCACGATCTGCTTTGAAGATATCTCGCCGTTATTCACAAGCGAGCCGTACACCCTGAGCCCGTGCCCGTTCAGCACCGTTATTTCGCCGTTGTTGACGACGTTCCCGTAAAGTCCTTCGTCGCACTCGGCAAATATTGTAAGACTCAGACCTTCAGACACGGTAAAGTCTTCGTTAAAAAACGTGCCGAATTTGTCAGTCGTGTTCAGATATATTATATTGTAGTTGGGATTGCCTATCGCTGAATAAAATCCCTCTCTGTCCGTTACGGTAATGCTTCCCTTTTTTATCTCGAAGGTCAGCGCTGTTTCGCCGAAGAACGCGTCAGAATCCTTAGTCGCGACGATCTTCACCGTCGCGGTGCCGACGTTCACGTTGTTTTCAAAAGTCGCGTCGTAGTCGCCGTAATCTACGTGATAACCTTCCTTTTCGAAATTTATCGCCGGTCGTATTTCGCTGCCGCAATATTCTACTGCTTCGTCGGACAGATATATATTGAACTCCTCTATAGGGCAGCGGCGGACAAGCCCGTAGAAATCGTTGCCGCTCACGCCGCTGTTCGTGTAAAATTTCGCTTCGCCCGATACGCGGACGTTACCGGTGTTTTCAAAACCGCCGTAATTGAAAAAGTCGGCATAGGTATTAAGATATACGGTGCCGCCGTTTATTATCTTTCTGTTGTTTTCCGCTTCGAGCGCGCCGTCCTTATTCCCGTTTAAATAAATCTCGCCCGCGTTTTCCAGATTGCCGTCGTTGACGAAAGCCACGGCATTCGCCGAGGGTGCGTAAAACAGTATCTTCCCGTTATTCTTAAACGTGCCGTCGTTGATAAACGAATTGCCTTCGCCGTATTCCTTGAAGTTTATTTCTCCGTTGTTCTCGAAAATGCCGTTGTTTATCAGCGCATGACCGTTCATGTCAACAGATACGCCTTTTGAAACGGTAAGGCTCTCTCCTTCGGGAACGGTTATATCCGCGGTTACGGAGATATCGGCGTACCCGCCGCCCGCAAGATACCCTTTAAGGCTTTCGAAATCCGAAGCCTCAGCTTTTGCAGAAGAAGCGACAATCTCAAAATGCGCCACCGCCTTTCCCGTATACTTCCCGCTCTTTCCCGGAGTTACGGTAACCGTAGCCGTGCCGACCTCTATATTGTTTTCGTACTCAACGACAATATTTTCGTTGGGCACGCCGTCATAGTATTCTTCTATTATGTCGTAGCCGTCCATGACCCGGAGGTTGGGTTTTATTTCAACCCCCTTATATTCGAATTCGCTATTTCCGAAAAAGCTTATCTCAATGCTATTTCCCGAAAGGTCTATTGCTTTTTTCTTACCGATATCGCAGGAAACAAGCGAAAGCACAGCCATCGCCGCCATAAGAACAATCCATATTGATATTGAAAACCGTCTTTTCATATGTCCTCCGTTATTATAACATTATACTTTAATATTCCTTTGTTGTCAATATCAGCGGATTTCCACGACTTATCTGTATATTATCGCGTTTTTGCGCCTCCGTCGGGCATAAAAAAATCCCCGAAGGATATCTCCCTCGGGGAAAATAATATTTTTAATTCATCAGACGCCTCTGTCTATCGCGGTGATACCCGTGCGGCAGACGTTCTTGACTCTCATGTCTTTGTCTTTGCAAAGCGCCATGACCGCATCGGTGAACTTGTCTATCTTATTGCTGGTACCCGTAAGTTCGAGTATCATCGACATTGCGGTGATATCGAGAATAAGCGCGCCGAACTCGTCTGCAAGCTGAACTATCGAGTTGTCGAAAGAACTCTCAGTAACGACTTTTACCAGAATAAGCTCTCTGCAAACGCTGTCCTCTTCTTTGAGGGCGGTGACGTTTATCGTCTCTTCCAGCTTAAATGTCTGCTTTACTATCTGATCGAGAGTGTTTTCGTCGCCCTGAGCGGTGATCGTTATTCTGGATATCTTGGGATCGTCCGTAGTAGCGACTGACAGAGAATCTATATTGAAACCTCTGCGACCGAAAAGACCCGATATCCTGGCGAGGACGCTGGGGTTGTTGTATACGACTGCCGATACTATATGTTTCATATTGCACCTTCTTGAACTTATTATTGTTATATATTATACAACAACTCAAGCCCGTTTGCAATACTTTTTATTTCGCTCTCGCACAACATATGCAAAATATCGGCTCAATACGCTGATACGATTTATAAAGCGGCGTTTAAGCCGTCTTCCCAGCTCAGAAATATTTACTTAGAAGCTTTACCAGTTCTTCGTCTTTTTCGTCCTTTACCGACGGCGTTTTCTGCGCTGCCTTTTTATCGAGAGCCGCTTGCAACTTTTCGCGTACGTCGTTCATGCCGTCGTCCTCGTCTCTTTCTATACCAGTATAAGGCAGGAAATCGCGCTTTTCAGCCGCCGCTTCCTTTGTCTCCTTAAAGGTCTTTTTTATGATATAGCAGGCGTCGCATCTGTCGGAAACGGGACTTTCGCTCTCAACGCCGATAAACACTTTCTTGCCCTGCGCTTTTATCGCCGATATCATCGGAAGCGCGTCAACCTCAGCGCACACCAGAAGTATTGCGTCGATATTTGCGTTCTTGCACGCGCACGCCACGCTGTCAACGACCTGTCTTATATCCACTCTGACCTTTTTGCGGTTGTGAAGAGGAAGCGCGACTTCAGCGCCGACCTCTCTTATATAAGGATTGAAATCGCCGTTCTTCTTAGCGTTGTAACCGTAAAATTTTACTTGTTCGTACTTTGCGCCGACCTCTTCAAGAAGAAGAGAGTAACTTTCGTAATCGAGTTTTGCGGCGCCCAGATCTATAAAACACGCACAGTTCATATTGCCTCCGTCAAGCTTTCATAACTCATTCCGAAGTCGCTTGAAAAATCGGATTTTTTCCTGTCCGTGTATGTTAAACTAATTTTCTCTTTTGTTGAAAAACAGATATTGCTGAGCGTATCCGCTGAGCTCTCCGTAAGTTGAGACCAGATATTTTCTTATCTCTTTGTCGGGAGCCGTCTTTCCCGTCATATCGAAGTACACCTTTCTTATCCAGGTGTCAACGGGGAAAACGTCGCTCTTTCTGTAAGCGAACAAAAGTATGCAGTCGGCGACTTTGGGGCCTACTCCTTTGAGTCTGCAAAGGTATTTATTCGCTTCATCTCCCGACATATATTTCGGCTTATCAAGGTCGAAACCGTCGACAATTGCCCTTGCCGTTTCGCTGAGATAAGGAGCTCTGTATCCCGCGCCGAGCGAAAAGTAATAATCTGCATCCTTTTCAGCCATCGCCTCTGCCGTCGGAAAAGCGTGATAACCGCCCTTATCCTCTCCCAGTCCTTCGCACATTCTGTTCAATATACCCTTTATTCTGGGAATATGGTTGTTTGCTGAAACGATGAACGATATAAGCATTTCGAAAGGATCCTGATTGAGTATCCTTATGCCTCCGCCGTACTCGACAGCTTCTTTCATGAACGGTTTGTCTCTCAGAGCGTTTTTTATCGCAGAATAGTCGTTGTCGAGGTCGAAGAACTTTTCCCAGTACTCCTTATCGTCGCTTCTGATCACGGCGAACCCGTCCTGCACGACTTCGCAACGCTTGTCCTTCGAATATACCTCGTAACTGTTCTCCCCGGTCTTAAAGTATCTGAAGATCTGTCCGCAGTCGAGTATCTGACGAATATCGAAATCTTTTGTATCCTTGATTATTATATCATTATCTGTCATAGTGTATTTCAGCCTTTTTTGCGGCATTTTGCCGATTTTTGTAGAATTCTTTACTTCGTAATTTCTCCGACAGCCTTTTATTTCTCATCGCGTTGTTCAGCGACATTTTCATTACTTCCCCGTCACACGGGGCAAGCGTGCGTCGCGAAAATACGACTTTAAGTCGCTTCCGCTATCGTAAAACACTCTCTCCACCGTGCCGTAGCGAGTGCGATTCTCCTTGTGGCAATGAATTAATTCCCCTTCGTTTATCGCAACATATACCGTCCGGAACTTTATTCCTGCCTCCCCGTCGCACGGGGCAAACGAGCGTTACGCAAAGACGCCTGAAAGGCGCGCCCCAAAGGATGACCGCACTCGCTTCGATGCGGTAAAAACAAAAAAAGCCGTCGCATAAACGACGGCGATCTTTTTTTGTTTTTAATTACTCAGCTTTCGCGTAAACGCTTACCTGCTTTTTGTCCTTGCCCTTTCTCTCGAACCTGACAACGCCGTCGACGAGCGCATACAAAGTATCGTCGCTGCCGATGCCCACGTTGTTGCCCGGGTGGATCTTGGTGCCCCTCTGTCTCACGAGGATATTGCCTGCGAGAACGCTCTGACCGTCAGAACGCTTAACGCCGAGGCGCTTCGCTTCTGAGTCTCTGCCGTTACGGGAGCTACCTACACCTTTCTTGTGTGCAAAAAGCTGTATATTGATAAACATATCACTTTACCTCCAAATTTACAAAATCCGAAAATCCCTGATTGAGATCCGCGACCCCGAGAAGCATCGTATCAAGGACTATGTCACATTCTCTGCGCGTCCTTAAATCCATATCTTCGGGAACGGACATCTTAAGATATCCCTTTTTGTCGTCGACCTTAAAATCGACTTTTACGCCGACTACCTGAAGCAACCCCAGAAGCGCCGTCTGTACTATCGAAGAAAGCGCCGCGCAAACGACGTCCTCGCCCTCTACGCCGTATCCGGTGTGCCCGTCGCACTCAACCGAGATTATGCTGTTATTGCGTTTTACTACAACAACGTTTGTCATTATGCGTTGATTTCGCTTATCTTGATTGCCGTAAAGGGCTGTCTGTGACCCTGGCGCTTGCGCTCATTCTTCTTGGACTTATACTTGAAGACGATGATCTTCTTAGCCTTGTCCTGCGCAACGACCTCACCCGTAACGACAACGTTCTTAGCAGCATCACCGCAGACTATCTCGCCGTCCTTATTGACCATAAGCGCGCTGAGTTCAACCTTGTCGCCTACGTTCGCGTCCAGCTTCTCTACGTTGATGATCTGACCAGGCTCGACCTTGTACTGTTTGCCGCCTGTAACAACGATTGCGTACATGAATTTTTACCTCCTCTTTCCAGTCTCGCTGATGCGGGTGCCTTAACGGACTTTAAACCCTTTTCATGCGGCTCGCAGATTATGATATCATAAAACAGATGGTCTGTCAAACGTTTATATGCGTGTTTATATCGTATTTTTTATAAAAATATCCCGTTTTCGCAACGCGTTTTTCAACGTTTAAAACCCTATATTAAAATTATTTCCGACTGCCCCGCCCCGATTTTTACGCAAAAAAATCTGATTTTCACCTGCCTGCCGTCAAAAAAGGAAAACGTTGATTTTCTTTTCCTTAAACTTACTGAAACGCCTTATGTCCTTTAAAATCCTCTTCCGTTCTTCCAAAAGATCAGCGGAATAACGGCGTTTTTCGCGACCTGTATCGCGTTAATACAGCATTCTCGCGTTGTCGGGAAGATCGAGTATCGCCGAATTCAGACTTTGTATCTTGTATTTTTCGATATGCATAGACGCGTCGGGAATTACGTATATCCTCTTATCTTTCCAGACCGTCTGGCATTCCTTTTCAAGGTATCTCAAAGAGAACATTTTATTGAAAAGCGACGGCGCGACCGTGACGACGACCGCCTTCGCGCTTACGCCTTCGAACACCTGCGTGATAGCTGAACGTATCTTCATTATCATATGCTCGTCGCCGTAGACGTACCCGTCCCCGCCGCAATACGGACAAGGCTGAAGCATTACCGTTTCTATCATACTGCGTGTTTTTTTGCGGGTCAGCTCTACAAGTCCCAGCGCGGTAAGCCCGACAAGAGAGGTCTTTACTCTGTCTTTTTCCAGCTCTGCGCCTAAAACTTCCAGCACCTTTTCCCTGTGCGAAGGCTCTTCCATGTCTATAAAGTCGATGACGACTATGCCGCCGATATTTCTCAGCCTCAACTGTCTGGCGATTTCCACCGCCGCTATCTTATTGGTTTCGAAAACGGTCTCTTCAAGGTTTTTGTTGCCGACGAATTTACCAGTGTTCACGTCTATCACGGTAAGCGCTTCTGTTCTGTCTATGATGAGATACGCGCCGTTTTTGAGCACGACTTTGCGCTTTAACAGAGCGTCAATCTGCTCTGCAAGGTCGTAAAACTGCAACAGGTCTTTCGCTCCGTTGTAAAACTTAAAAATGTCGGGGCGCATCTTTTCGACGTACGGAAAACTGCGTTTGAATTCGTTGTAAAGCTTTTCGTCGTTTATGACGACCTCGTCCACGTCCGCAAGCATATCCCTGACCGCTCTTATAGCAAGATCCTGTTCTTTGTAAACTAAAGTCCCCGCGGGCTTTTTGAGCGTATCCGCCTTTATCTTTTCCCACAGCGCGACCAGTTCTTTCATCTCTGCCCTGAGTTCGTCTTCGTCGCAGAACTGCGCCTGGGTACGCAATATGACGCCGCACCCCTCGGGTTTTATTTCGGATGCTATTTTTACCAGCCTTTCCTTTGTCTTTTCGTCCGTTATCTTATGCGACACGCCGACGTAATCTATCTGAGGCATATAGACGAGCACTCTTCCCGGCAGAGTTATGTTGGTGGTTATCCTCGCGCCCTTAGTGCCGAACTGATCTTTTTCCACCTGACACAGAACGCTGTCTCCCGCCTTGAGATTTATTCTGAGCTGTTCGGCGCCTTCAAGCTTTTCGCCGTCGATGACGATATCTCCTGCGTAAAGAAACGCATTGCGCTCAAGTCCGATATTGACGAACGCCGCCTGCATTCCCGGAAGAACGTTCATCACCTTTCCTTTATATATATTGCCGACGAGCTTATTGATATTTTTGCGTTCCACCCAGAATTCTTCAAGAAGGCTGTCCTTTACTATACAGACTTTCGTGCTGCTGGGATGCACGTCTATAAGAATTCTCTTCACTTTAAAATCTCCTTCGCCGCGACGAATTCACCGCCGACAGACGCATACTGTTCGATCCTTACTATATCGTTGGCGCAAGCCTTCACGCCGTAACGCGCAAGACTCTGCACGAAACTGTCAACGCGCAGGTTTTCGTTGCCCGTTGCGAGAAGCATATAGAGTTTGTTGCCCTCGGCTTTCAGCGAAAATATTTTCTTTCTGACCTCAACGTCGAGCTCAACGCCCTTCTTGAGCTGTTTCATCACGTACTCGTCGAGAGAAAGTATGCCCTCGACTTCAGACGATATTTTTTCTTCTGAAGCAACTTCGTACGCAGAAGCGACGACCTTTGCGGCAAGGTTGGGATTCTTTTCCGTTACGGCGCAAAAGTCAGCTCTCATACCGACGGGAGCACATTCGTTGAATCTCTCAAGCAGATATGTTTCGTCTGTGAGAGGGCTGTCCGCAGTGAAATATTCGGCAAGGCTCTGCACTCCGAGAGGAAGCGGAGTCGTAGTATACGTTATCATATGCGGCACGAAACCTTCGCTGTATTTGACTTCGGCTTTCATTCTTCTCATCGTACGCTGCAGTACGCGCATCGCGTAAATATGAGAAAGATACGCGGCTTCGCCCGTCTTTTTATGTCTGAATACTATCATTGAAAGCACCTCCCCAGCTTATTCGCGCCGCATCCGTTGCATTTGCCTATGCAGTTGGGGGTCGTAATCCCGTTATAAGCGCGCTCTCTTTCTCTGAGAAGATAGTCTTTCGTCACACCGTTGTCTATAAAGTCCCACGCGAGTTCTCTTTCAAGCGGTATCGCGCCCGTGTATTCTTCTGGAGCTATGCCGCAATGATCGAACGCCGCGATCCACTTATCGTAATCGAAGCATTCGTTCCAGCTGTCGAAAACGCAACCCGTCTCATACGCCCTTTTTATCACGGCGGATTGCCTGCGGTCGCCGCGCGCGAGAGCCGCCTCGATGACGCTCGATTTAGCGTCGTGCCAGCTGTATTTCACGTTTTTGAGTTTAAGTTCGCGTTTCAGATATTCCTGTTTCTCGTACATTTCTTCGATGGATATCTGCGCTTCCCATTGGAACGGGGTAAGAGGCTTGGGGATAAACACGGCGGTCGAAACGATAATGTTTATTATCTTCGACCTTCCCTTTTCGGCGTGCAGTTTTCTTACCAGCTTCACTATGTCGACGATACCCTTGAGATCCTCTTCAGTTTCAGTCGGCAGACCTATCATGAAATAAAGTTTAACGTTCTTTACTCCTCTTTCGAGAGCAGCGGTCAGAGAGGATAAAATATCCTTATCCCCGACGTTTTTGTTAATTACGTCGCGCAGTCTCTGGGTGCCCGCTTCTGGAGCGAACGTCAGCGACGCGCCTTTCGTATCTTCGTATATTTCGGCTTCAAAGCTGTCCAGCCTCAAAGAAGGGAGCGCAAGCTTCACATTGTTTTTATCCGCTTCTTCCTTAAGCCCGTCCACAAGTCCTTTTAAGTCGGAATAGTCGCTCGTACTTAAGCTCGATAAACTCAATTCTTCGTAGCCCGTGTTGATTATAAGCTCTTTTGCCTGTCTTAAAAGCGTCTCGGTTTTCCTTTCTCTTATCGGTCTGTAATAAAAACACGCCTGGCAGAATCTGCAACCGTTCGCACAACCTCTGAACAGCTCGAGCGTAGAACGGTCGTGAACAATGTCGCAACCGGGAACGAGTATTTTAGTCGGAAAATACGCTTTGTCCAGATCTTTTACGACAGCTCTTTTCACCTTGCCGCCGATCGACGGAACGTATACGCCTTCAAGAGCCGACGCGCGCTTCAGGAACTCAGCCTTGCTCATTCCTTCCGACTTGCACTTTGCGTGCAGATCGACGAATGCCGCCAGGTTGACCTCTCCCTCCCCGACCATTATCGCGTCGAAAAAGTCGGCGATAGGCGCAGGATTGACCATACACGGTCCTCCCGCGATTATCAGCGGATATTCCTCTCCCCTGTCCTTAGCGTAAAACGGAACTCCCGCCAGATCCATCATGTAAAGAACGTTGGTATAAGCCAGCTCAAAACCTATCGAAAATCCCACTATATCGAAATCGGTGAACTCTCTGCGCGTTTCGAGAGAAAAAAGCTTAATAGCATTTTGTCTCATCTTTTCCGCCATGTCGACCGAGGGAGCGAAACAACGTTCGCAGACCACCCCTTCGGTATCGTTAAGCATGTGGTACAATATCCTCAAGCCGATATTGCTCATGCCGACTTCG
Organism: Candidatus Ornithoclostridium faecavium; assembly: GCA_018714045.1. Taxonomy (GTDB): domain Bacteria; phylum Bacillota; class Clostridia; order Christensenellales; family UBA3700; genus Ornithoclostridium; species Ornithoclostridium faecavium. The sequence continues at coordinate 2,216 of DVNX01000122.1, read as the reverse complement.
TATTTATCGGCAAAACAAAGACACACCCTCTCTTTGCAGGGCTTGTCCGTATCGGGAAGATTGTATTCCCCGCCGAGGTATCTCGCGGGTTTTTCCACCTCAAGAAGGATCTTCTTCAAAAGTTCGCCGTCTATCATCACATCACCAATGCAGCCGCGCCTATCAATCCCGCCTTGTTGCCGAGAGAAGCGCCTATTATCCTGACCTTGGGATTGTGTTCGCTGGCAAGAAGTCCCGCGTTGACCTTTTCTTCAAGCGGTTCTATAAGCGCCGCGCCCTCGTTAGATACGCCGCCGCCGATTATTATCGCGTTGGGGTGGAAGATATTGCCCAGATTGATAAGCCCCGTCGCAATGTAATCGATATAGTTCTCAACTACTTCTTTGCCCGCTTTATCGCCTTTTTCTGCGGCGATAAACGCCGTCCTGCCGCTGATTTTGCCTTCCTTTTCCGCAACGTTGCGAAGTATGCTGTCAGGATATTTTTTCATCGCTTCTTCAGTCTGAGAAATAAGAGCGCTTGCGGAAGCGTAGCACTCCCAGCACCCCTTAAGACCGCAGTTGCATTGCTTTCCGTCTTTTACGATTATCATATGCCCCGCTTCTCCGCCTGCGCTGGCTACGCCGTCGAAAAGCCTGCCGTCGATTATTATGCCCGAGCCCACGCCCGTGCCCAGAGTGATAAGGATAACGTTGTCCATACTGCGGCAGCTGCCGAACTTATATTCGCCCCACGCAGCGCAATTTGCGTCGTTAGCGGCTTCGGCATGGATACCTGATGCAACTTCGAGCCCGTGCACAAGGGGGACGTCTCTCCAGCCGAGGTTCGCTGAGTAACTGACCGTACCCGTGCGGCTGTCAACTACGCCGGGAACGCCGACGCCGATACCGCCGATATCGTGATAATCAACTCCCGCCTCATTGCACAGAAGTTTTATATCCGCGACTATATCGTCAAGAATACCTTTGTAATCTTTACTCTTGTCGGTTCTGATAAAATTATCGGCAAGGATCGCGCCTTTTATGTCGACCAGTCCTATTTTGATATTGGTGCCGCCGACGTCAACTCCCACGTAAATCATGATATACCTCTTTTCGCGCGTGCGCGTTTATTTTATATATTATAACAAAACTGATACAATATATCAAGCGGTATCCGAAAAAAGAACAAGAGCGTAAAAACCGCTCTTTCAGTTAAAAGTTTTATTGTAAGCTTCGTCCACCGTGGAAGACAATTCGCATTCTTCGAGCATTACGCCTACGTCCGCCTCGTCCAGTTCATACAACGTCCGCCCCGCTTCGTCGACCACCTGAAACACGGTCATACTGTCTCTGTTCACCTTAGTAAGAAGGCGTGTGAGCGGCGCGTCTTTATACAGCAAAACAATTCGTTTATCTACACCTGCACGATAATTTTTACAGAATTTATTGCTCGCTGCAGAAGTCAGTTCCCTTTCCCCGCCGGCACCGAAAGCAGCTTCGTAAATAAGGAAAAATCCAAACACGGGGATAGTCGGATTGAACTCGTACCATATGCTGACTATGCCGAGGATCACGAAAACGACGCCCGTTATCACCCCGCACGCTTTCATCGCTTTTACTGCTCTCGCCTTGTTTTTTACGAGCGATACGACTGCCCTGTAACCGTCAAGCGGATATACGGGTAAAAGGTTGACTACGCAAAGAGCGATATTTGCCGTGCATACGTCGCGGGTATAGCCGTACGACGACGGCACGAGCCACCACAACGCGACCACGCTTATCGCGCAAAGAGCGTTGAACACGGGAGCCGCGAGCGCGATTATAACGCCGTCCTTATCCTCATAATTGTCTCCTCCCGCTATCACGCCGCCGTACGGCATAAGCGTCACCGCGCCCAGCGTGTACCCTCTCCATTCCGCCGCGCGCGAATGCGCGACCTCGTGCGCTATTATCGCGAGGACGTAGCCGCCGAAAGTCAGCGCCCTGTCCGTAAGCACGAAATACAGCGCAAGCAGGACAAACAGCGGATGGAGTTTTATCTTCATCAGCCCATCGTGATAAATCTGGTAAGCAGCACGGCGCAGCTTATCGCGGCGCAGACGACGGCCTGTACCACGAATATGTCGAGAAGATTTACTTTGCGGTGCTTTTTGCTTATCTTTCCGTAAGTAACGTTTTCGTTGAGTTTTGCCTCTGCGTTTATAACTTCGCAGTCGTCATATTTCATACACTTCA
>DVNX01000121.1 GCA_018714045.1 Candidatus Ornithoclostridium faecavium | reverse complement strand
CTCAATATCGACAAGCTTAAAACCTGTATCGATCTGTATAATTGTGCGAAACGACACCGCTCCCCTGCCCTGCTTATCATAAAAGCATTTGACTGAAAAATATGCATAATCGTTAAAGATTGATTATTTGTCCGACGTAAAAAAGCAAAACTGAAATGAATGAATCAGGATTTGAATTTAAATACGCAAATACACAAAAATCCTACCGACTCCTGAAATAAATTCAGCTATTATTTATTCTGAACGGGTCAATCTTAAAGAGCGATAAATATGTCCGGGACAATGCGCCGTCTGCGCGATATTTAGCGGAAGTTTTAATATATAAATTATAAAAAAGTTACTTACGCCGAAGGTCTAAAGCGATTTTACTCATATGGGTTACGTTTCGCATCTAAGCCGTTACGAACAGCTATATTCATATACAAGTTCTTTTTTCTTGCGTAAATACGTACTTATACCGATATTTTGTTCAAAGCGACGCCCCCGTCTGAGCCTTCACAAGTTATCTTTTATTGCAAAGCGAAATCTCTTTTTCAACGCATACAATAAACTTTTTTCTGCTGAATATCATAAACTTGTACGTTCTGCCGTATGTAGTTTCAATGACTGTAAGCGGAAATGCGATCCTGTTCTCCACTTTCACAGACCGGATATCACTGTAAGGGATCTTTATGTCTCTCAGCCCTTTTTCAACCGTCGCTTTCTGACATATGAAACGAAAACCTTCAGCGTCGAGATAAGCCGCGCCTCCGTGCAGTCCTTTATCATATAAGCTCGCGTAAAAACTCATCCTGTCGTGATCCGACTTCATATAAGCTCCTTAAGTTATCTATTTTACTTAATTATATTATTTATTACTTATTATTACTTAATATTTAAGCGTTTGTTTAAACGGGAACCGAATAAATGCTTTAAATTCTCCGGTTTAAACAAGCGCAAAAAATATACCTTGTCAATCTGTCAGCTTGTCGTATTCTTCAACAAGAACTCCCGCTTCCTTGAAAAGCTCCATACTGAAGTCGTCGGGATAACCGTGTTTGAAAACGACCCTCTTTATACCTGCGTTTATTATCATCTTTGCGCAGATAACGCACGGTTGATGAGTGCAATAAAGAGTCGCGCCGTCAACGCTGACTCCGAGCTTCGCCGCCTGAACTATTGCGTTCTGCTCAGCGTGTACGGCATAACATATTTCATGGCGCGTGCCTGAAGGTATGCCCAGCTTAATGCGGATGCATTCGCCCTTTTCGTTACAACTTTTAATGCCGCTGCTTGCGCCGTTGTAACCGGTCGTCAGAATACGTTTGTCCTTTACTATGACCGCACCTACGTGACGGTCAATCTTGTAGCAGCTTGACCACGTTGCGACGAATTCCGCCATTTCCATAAATCTTTTATCCCATTTATTCATAGCATTTCTCCGTAACTTTCAATAATATTACTATACCACAGAATGCTGCTTTTCTCAATTGATTTTGATTTTTAATTGATTAATAGATATATCAATATATATAGTTACATTTTTATACCATTTGAAGCAATTTCGATAAACGCAGACAAAGGCGCTAATTCAATCAACTATAACACAAATCTGTAAATACATTTTTCTGTTTCGCCATTCTTTCTCATATCGTTATTTTCAGGCAACTGAGCGATTTCCAACAGTTCGCCTCCTGCATATTCGCAAGTTTTTCTTGACGCGTGATTATCAGGATCACATGTAATTATCAAATATTTAAATCCGTGTAATTTAGCTAATTCAAACAAAAGCAGACACGCCTTTCCGGCATAGTGATGCCCCCTGTATTGTTTATCTATGGAATATCCTATATTCCCGCCGTAATACGTGTTGTCATTATGTCCTATGCGCAAGTCGCAGGCACCCATTTTTACGCCGTTCTGACCACATATTGCAAAATGATATGAAGGTACCCATCCTTTAATTTCGTCGGCATCAGCAGTTTTCTCCAGAACCAGACTGATTTCATCGTTTTTCAGAAAGGCTGTATCCAAAAACATCTTCATACCTCCTCTGACTGTTAAGTCTCAGGTTTTTTTTATAATAAAGTATATCAAAAACCATATATATGTTCTACCTTTTTGCATAAAATCTAAAAAATATTTCAAGTCGTTATCCGTAAATCCGAATAAGAAATATCAGATATAATTGCGACAAAAACAGCTTTTTTCTCGTTTTAAACACAAAAATGCGCCTCAAAACTCTGCATAAAAATTTAACGAAAAATATACATTATTTTTTGGCTATAAGCCTTTACATAGTCAGACTTGCGTGCTATAATAATCAATGTTAGCAATCGGAAGGTCTGACTGCTAACTCTTAACCAGGAGGTAATTTTATATGAATATTAAACCTTTGTTTGACAGAATAGTCGTAAAGGCGGTCGAAAGCGCAGACAAGACCGAAAGCGGTCTCTTCCTGCCTTCTTCTGCTAAAGAAAAGCCGCAATCGGCGCAAGTTATCGCTGTAGGCCCCGGCGGCATGGTAGACGGCAAAGAAGTTACGATGCAGATAAAAGTCGGCGACCTCGTACTCTTCAATAAGTATTCCGGCAGCGATTTCAAGCTCGACGGCGAAGAGGTCACCATCCTCAGACAGAGCGACGTTCTGGCAATCATCGAAAAATAAGGAGTAAAAGAATATGGCTAAAAAAGTTAAATACGGCGAAGACGCGAGAAGAAGCCTGGAAGCAGGCGTAAACGCGGTCGCCAACGCAGTAAAAATCACACTCGGACCCAAAGGCAGAAACGTAGTTCTCGATAAAAAATACGGCGCTCCGCTCGTCACCAACGACGGCGTGACCATCGCTAAGGATATCGAACTGGAAGATTCCTTCGAAAACATGGGCGCACAGCTCGTCAAAGAGGTTTCCATAAAGACCAACGACGTAGCGGGCGACGGTACCACGACCGCTTGCCTTCTCGCTCAGGCCATAATCCGCGAAGGACTCAAAAACGTAGCGGCAGGCGCTAACCCGATGGTACTTAAAAAAGGTATCGCCAAGGCTACCGCGGCGGTCGTAGAAGCTCTCAAAGAGAACTCTCAACCGATATCCGACGAAAAGTCGATAAGCCACGTTGCAAGCAACTCCGCAGGCGACGAAGAAGTCGGCAGGATAATTTCCGAAGCTATGCATACCGTAGGCAAAGACGGCGTCATCTCTCTCGACGAATCCAAATCCATGGAGACGGGCGTTACCTACGTTGAAGGCATGCAATTCGACCGCGGCTACGCTTCCGCTTACATGGTGACAAACACCGACAAGATGGAAGCCGTGCTCGACGACGCTTACGTGCTCATCACAGACAAGAAGATCTCGACCAGCAAGGATATTTTGCCCGTTCTCGAAACGGTCGTTCAGAACGGTCTCAGACTGCTCATCATCGCTGACGATATCGAAGGCGAAGCGCTGACCGCTATCGTTCTCAACAAACTCAAAGGAATCCTTAACTGCGTAGCTGTAAAAGCTCCCGGTTTCGGCGACAGAAGAAAGGCTATGCTCGAAGACATCGCTACTCTTACCGGCGGCACCGTGATCTCCAGCGAACTGGGTTATGAACTTAAAGACGCGGGCATCGCACAGCTGGGTCGCGCTAAGCAGGTCAAAGTCGACAAGGATAACACCGTCATCGTAGGCGGCATGGGCGACGCTTCCCTTATCAAAGCGCGTGCGGAAGCTATCCGCGCTCAGATCGCTACGACCACGAGCGAATACGACAAAGAAAAATTGCAGGAACGCCTTGCTAAACTCGCAGGCGGCGTTGCAGTCATCAACGTTGGCGCAGCAACCGAAGTCGAGATGAAGGAAAAGAAACTGCGTATCGAAGACGCTCTCGCTGCTACCCGTGCGGCAGTCGAAGAAGGTATCATTCCCGGCGGCGGCGTAGCTCTGCTCAACGCTATCGCGAAGGTAAAACCCGTTGTCGACGCTATGGAAGGCGACGAAAAGACAGGCGGACAGAGCGTACTTAAAGCTCTCGAAGAACCTGTTAAGCAGATCGCGGCTAACGCTGGCGTAGACGGCGGCGTAGTAGTCAACACCATTCTTACCTCAGGCAAGGGTCCGAATTTCGGCTACAACGCTCTTACGGGCGAATATTGCGATATGATGGAATCGGGCATCATCGACCCGACCAAAGTCACCAGAAGCGCGCTGCAGAACGCGGCAAGCGTTGCGGCAACTCTGCTGACGACCGAAGTGCTGGTCACCGATATCCCCACTCCTCCGGCACCCGTAGCTCCTCAGGGCATGGACGGCGGAATGTATTGATAAACGCTGAATAAACAACTTGCCGCTCCCGAAAAGGGAGCGGCATTTTTATATGCTCACATATTATAGATCTGCGTTACTTACGCCATATTATCCCGCATATTTAAATCATTTATATTATACAAAAAAGCGACTGTAATTTGTTTTTATTTTCAGAAGAAAATATGTTACAGTTTAACGATAATCAGACAGCATGAATTAAGACCGACGCGGTTACCCGTCGTTCGGTCTTGAGTGTGATTGCGTATACCAGACCAGAATAATACAAACCAGCCCTGAGGCGCGCCTTTTGTGTGTTTTTTAACGATTCTCCCTTGAAAATATTATAATATTATCTGCGCTCGCCTCGCTAAAACACTCACTAAAAATCATCG
>DVNX01000120.1 GCA_018714045.1 Candidatus Ornithoclostridium faecavium | reverse complement strand
CGATGATTTTTAGTGAGTGTTTTAGCGAGGCGAGCGCAGATAATATTATAATATTTTCAAGGGAGAATCGTTAAAAAACACACAAAAGGCGCGCCTCAGGGCTGGTTTGTATTATTCTGGTCTGGTATACGTTGTCCGACGCGCGGAACAACAGCGTATCCGTCTGCTTTTCAGCGCCCGAAAGGTCGGGGGTAAGCCTTACCGCGCGTATCTCGCCGTCGCCGCACTCTATATACTCCTTGCAATAAATGCACCAGTATCTGCCGTCCTGTTCCGCAAGAGTGCCGTCAAGGCAGGATATACCGTCAGGCGTAAGCCTTACGCCGTCCGTATAATTACCGTCGGGAGCGTCGCAGGTAAACATATAAGTTCCCCTCTTTCCGCCTTTCGGAGAAAGGGTGACGAGAAGCCTGTACTTCCCTTCAGCATAATGTATTTCGGGCGCCCAGAAATCAGCGTATTCGGTTTCAAGGTCGCTTTTTTTAAGTATCGTGAACGGACCTTTCCATACTTTAAGATCATCCGACTTGTATATCACGGTGCCGTAACTGTCGTTGAAATTGTAGTGATATATAGTGCCTGCCATTATATAACCGCCCTTACCGTCTTTGACGATAAAAGGGTCTCTTACAGTGATATCAGAAAAAGTCAGCCCCTCGCGGTAAGGCAAAGGCCACTCAAGTCTCGTTCCGCCGACGAATTTCCTGAATTTTTTCAAAAGTCCCATAAAATTCTCCATAAATTACGGACAGCGCGCCGCCCGAAGCGATAAGAAATTCCACTCATATATTGTCTCATATCTTGACCTTTTTTGCAATCCCCGCGCGATCTTTCGCCTTCCCGACCGCGAATATTTGCGCACGTATTTGCCAATATTTTAAACTGCGGTCAAAATACGATATTGACCCGCGCACGCAGAATATTTATAATTAAATCAGCGGAACGTCGCTTACGGAGGTCAACAATTTGAAAATCATCAATATCAACAATGATTGGGAATTTGAAAAAGAGGGCGTGAAAAGCGTCGTCTCCCTGCCTCATACGTGGAACGGCAAAGACGGACAGAACGGCGAACACGGCTACTTTCAGGGCAAGTGCGTTTACCGCAAAAACCTGGACAAGGCAAACGGTGTATGTTATATAGAATTCAACGGCGCCAACAGCGTGACCGAAGTGTTTATAAACAATAACAAGGTCGGCACGCATAAAGGCGGATATTCTATGTTCCGTTTCAGGATAGACGGATATCTTACTCAGGATAAAAATCTTCTCGAAGTATTCGTCGACAATACGATCGTGCCAGAAGTCTTCCCGACTTCCGCAGACTTCACTTTTTACGGCGGCATTTACCGCGACGTCAACCTGATATATGCCGAAAACGTGAGATTTTCCCTCGACGACGGCAGCCGCGACGGCATAACGGCTATACCGCAAAGAGTCGGAGACGTATGGAAATTAAACGTCAAAGCCGCCGTGACGGGCGCGGGCAAGGACGCCGTATGCGTTTTCGAGCTCAAAGACGACAAAAGCAACGTCGTAGCGCGGGATACCCGCCCTTCGGACGCCGCCGAAAGCGTACTGGAAATATCCTCTCCCAGACTGTGGGACGGCGTGAAAGCCCCCTATCTTTACACCCTTTACTGCGCCCTCGTCAAAAACGCCAAGACGGTCGACGAAAGAAATATCCCCGTCGGCTTCCGCGAAATAGAGTTCACGAGCGACAAGGGCTGTTTCCTGAACGGCAGGCATATAAAATTAAAAGGCGTATCCCGTCATCAGGACAGAGAGGATATAGGCAACGCTCTAACCTTAAAGGAGCACGAAGAAGATATCGCGCTGATACTCGAAGTCGGCGCCAATTCAGTACGACTCGCGCACTACCAGCAAGCGGAAGAGTTCTATTCTCTCTGCGACAAGAAAGGTCTGCTGGTCTGGGCGGAAGTCCCCGTCATCTCGATATACTCGAAAGCGCGCCAGCAGAACGCGGAAGAACAGCTTATTTCGCTTATAAAACAGAATATCAATCATCCGTCCATATTCTGCTGGGGCATTGAAAACGAGATAACGATGACGGGCGAGCGCAACAAAAAACTGTTCGCGGGTCTTAAACGCCTCAACGATATCGCCCACTCTCTCGACCCGTCGCGCCCGACTACCTGCGCGCAGGTAGCGATGGCAAAACCCGACTCCCCTCTCAACAGACTTACCGACATACTGGGATACAACCACTATTTCGGCTGGTATATGCAGACGGTCGACGCGCTGGACAAGTGGCTGGACGAATTCCACAGGATAAACCCCGACGTAAAACTGTGCCTTTCAGAGTACGGCGCGGAAGCCATCCTGAGATATTACAGCGAAAATCCCGTGCAGGGCGATTATTCCGAAGGCTATCAGGCGATCTACCACGAACACTATATCGACGCGGTCAACGCGCGCGACTGGATGTGGGGCTCTTACGTATGGAATATGTTCGACTTCGGATCTGCGGCGAGAAACGAAGGAGGCGTGCGCGGCAGAAACAATAAAGGACTCGTCACGATAGACAGAAAGATAAAAAAAGACGCTTTCTATATGTACAAGGCGACCTGGAGCGACGAAAAGTTCGTCCATATAACCGCTAAACGCTACCCCTGCCGCGTTATCGGCACTACCAAAATAAAAGTGTATTCCAATCTTCCCGAAGTCACCCTTACCGCTGACGGTTACGAAAAGACTTTAAAAGCGGACAGAATATTCGTTTTCGACGACGTACCCGTAAAGGCAGGCGACAACCTCGTAAAAGTCACCGCGGGAAAATACAGCGACGAAATAACCTTAGAAGGCGTAGAAAAGCTTCCCGAAAGCTACGCTATCGGAGACGGCACCCCCACCCTCGTCCGCAACTGGTTCGGCACCGACGGAACGATAAAAGACGACCGTCTTTCCGTAAACGACAGGGTAAGAGACCTTCTCGACAACAAAGAAGCGCAAGGAATGCTTAAGCTCGCCGCAGGCAATACGGTAAACAAATGGTACGTCAAGCTTCTGAGACCTTTCAGGGTAAAAACCTTGCTTAAGATAGCGGGAATAGATCCGCAGATGACGGATATAATAAACGGATTTTTGCAGACGATAAAGAAACGTTAAAAAATATATAAGGGAAAATGATTATGACGGATACGGCTGTAAACGCGCGCCCCTTCGGGATACGCGATAAGATAGGCTACGCGCTGGGCGACTTCGCGTGCAACCTCAGTTTCACCCTGCTTTCCACATATATGATGCTGTACTATATGCAGTACATGCTGATAAAGGAAAGCGACTGGGCGTGGATCATCATCGTCGGCAAACTGTGGGACGCGATAAACGACCCGATAATCGGTGGCATGACAGACCGCGTAAGGATAGGAAAAAGCAAATACAAGTCGTGGATATCGATAGGTTCGATAGGTCTTGTCGTTACGACCACGCTCGTATTCCTGCCGATACCGACCGCAAGCTATACGGTAAAGATACTGCTGTGTCTGCTCTCTTATATGGTATGGTCAGTTTTCTATACGATGGTAAACGTACCGTACGGCTCCCTGCATTCCGCGATAACCGACGACCCCGTGCAGCGTTCAAGCCTTTCCACGTTCAGAAGCGTAGGTGCAGGCGTTTCTATGCTGATAATAATGCTTCTGCCTGCGGTCGTATACGACAGCAACGAAAACCTTAAAGGCGGAATGTTCATATGGCTGGCGCTCGGTTTTTCAGTGGTCGCTTTCTTCGCGCTTATCGGCGTAAATAAGCTGACGACCGAGCGCGTCAACATAAACCAGCCGATAGAAAAGAAAAAACAGAACTACTTCCAGGTGCTGCTCGCTTTTACCAAAAACAGACCCATATGGGCTTTGACGATAGCTTCGATGGCTCAGGCGATATGTTTCGTAGGCGCGAACAGCATGAACCAGATAGTATTCCAGTCCTTCTTCAGGAATACCGACATACTGACCGTCGTAACGATAGCTTCCTATGTGCCGATGGTAGTCGTAATGTTTATGTTGAGCAAACTTGTCGCGCGCTTCGGCAAACGCAACTGCGTCATCGTATCTTGTGCGATAAGCCTTGTAGGCGCTCTGGGCATGCTCGTGTTCCCGTTCAAGTACACAGAGGTCGGCGCAAGCGTGGACGTACTTTCTATCGTCATATGGACGGTACTTCTCATGATAGCGAACGTAGGCAACGGCTTGTTCGGCGTAATAGTATGGGCGATGGTCGTCGACTGTATAGACTATCAGAACATAAAGACGGGTCAGAGAGACGAAGGCTCTATCTACTCCCTTTATTCTTTCTTCCGCAAGCTCGCGCAGGGTATCGGCTCTTCTCTGGTCGCTCTCGCGCTGGGCTGGCTGGGATATCAGAAAGAACTCGGTTCCGACCAGCCGCAACAGGTCGCGACAGATATAAAAACGGGTTACGTGCTGTTCCTGTTGATAGGACTTGCGGTAATGCTGCTGTCCGTCCTTATCGTATACAACATAAACAAGCGCGACGAAGCGCGTATCCACGACACGCTTTACAAGAAGGATAACGCTGAACCCGTACTCGAAGGCGACGGCGCCGTAATCCCTCAGGAAGCGAAAGAAAGCGTATCCGACGAGATATTCGAAACGACCGCGGCAAACACCGATAATACGGATATAATAAACACGGACACGGAAAATTAAGATGATGACAGAGACTCTTGACCATATAAAAGACAATAACAGAAGAGGTTACGTGACAGGCATATTCCTGGCAATACTCGCAGCCGCGCTGTATGCACTCAACGCCCCTCTTTCAAAGCTTTTGCTTGAATACCTGCCGCCCACGCTGACGGCGGGCTTCCTTTACATAGGCGCAGGCGCAGGCATGGGCGCCGTCGCGCTGATACGCAAGGCGCGAGGAACGGTAAACACCGAAAGCAAGCTGACAAAAGCCGAGCTTCCGTATACCAGACCAGAATAATACAAACCAGCCCTGAGGCGCGCCTTTTGTGTGTTTTTTAACGATTCTCCCTTGAAAATATTATAATATTATCTGCGCTCGCCTCGCTAAAACACTCACTAAAAATCATCG
>DVNX01000119.1 GCA_018714045.1 Candidatus Ornithoclostridium faecavium | reverse complement strand
TATATCGACTTAAATTGCCGTTATTGCGCGTTCTGCCCCATGATTTTGTCCTTGATCTCAGCCATGAGTTCGGGATTATCCTCAAGATATCTGACGGTATTGTCTCTTCCCTGACCTATCTTTTCGTCGTTATAGCTGAACCAGGAACCGCTCTTTACGATTATCTTCTTTTCGATAGCTACGTCAAGCACGCAACCCGCCTGCGAAATACCTTTGCCGAAGATGATATCGAATTCTGCGGTACGGAACGGGGGCGCGAGTTTATTCTTTACGACCTTGGCTTTCGTATGATTTCCTACGAATTCAGCGCCGTCTTTAAGCGTATCGCCCTTTCTTACTTCTACTCTTATGCTTGCGCCGAACCTGAGAGCGCGACCGCCGGGCGTCGTTTCGGGATTGCCGAACATTACGCCGACTTTTTCTCTTATCTGGTTGATGAAGATTATGCAGGTGTTGCTCTTGCTTATGATACCCGTAAGCTTTCTCAGCGCCTGCGACATAAGTCTTGCCTGTACGCCGACAGAGCTCTGACCCATTTCGCCGTCGATTTCCGCTCTCGGAGTGAGCGCGGCGACAGAGTCGATAACGATAAGGTCGATAGAATTGCTTCTTACCAGCGTTTCAGCGATATTGAGAGCCTGTTCTCCGTCGTCAGGCTGAGAGACGTACAGGTTATTTACGTCTACGCCGAGGTGTTCGGCATAAACGGGGTCGAGTGCGTGTTCTGCGTCGATAAACGCCGCTACGCCGCCCGTCTGCTGACAGGAAGCGATCGCATGCAACGCAACCGTCGTTTTACCAGAAGATTCGGGACCGTATATCTCTATAATTCTGCCGCGCGGCCAGCCGCCTATGCCGAGAGCCATATCCAGCGTAAGGCAACCCGAACTGAACGTATCGACCTTCATCACGGTCTCGTCGCCCAGCTTCATTATAGAACCTTTGCCGTACTGTTTTTCGATCTTGGCGATGGCGTCCTCAATAAGCGCGGATTTTTCCTTTGCTTTATTGTCGTCAATCTTTTTTTCCATAATTACCTCGTTAAATTTTTCTTTTTATAGTCTGCCCGACGGCGACATCGCCGCGGATAACTCCGATAAAATAATACAGCGCAAAATTTGTAGCGACATTGCGGATATAGTTTCTCTCTCCGTCGGCGAGCATTTCCACTACCAAAGCGCCCTCCACGCCCGCAACTGCTATGTAACCGAGACCGACGGGGGTGTCGTACTCGTCGCTGTCAGGTCCCGCGCAACCCGTAGTCGATACCGCGTAATCCGTGATACGGTTCGCAAGAAGCCCCTGCGCCATTTCGAGCGCGACCTCTTCGCTGACTACGCCGTAACTTTCGATAGTCTGCACCTTTACGTGCAGTCTTCTTATTTTAGCGCTGCTTCCGTAAGTCACGAGACCTTCGTAAAACGCAGCGCTTGCGCCGCTTACGCCGACGATCCTTGCGCTTATAAGTCCGCCCGTGAACGATTCTGCGACACTGAAAGTCTTTCCCCTTTCCTTGAGTTCTTTTATCGCGACTTCTTCGAGAGTCTCTCCGTCTTCGGAATAAAGACTCTTCTCAAGAAGCTTTTTCAGCGCGTTTACAACGCCGTTGAACGCGACTTCGTCCGCAGTATAGTTTATAACGCTTACGGTAAAATCACGGTATTCTTCGCTTATTTCGACCTCTATACCGTCGGTCGCGGCTCCGCGCGCCGCCTTAACGTCGTCCTCGCTCAGATCGAAAGCCTTGAGCAGGCACAAATTTTTGCAATTTATCATAAAAACCCCTTTATTCAGCTTAGCGGATCAGTCTTTCTTTTCCTCTCCGCCGTTTTCGTTTTTGTCCTTATCGACAAAAAGAGCCTTGTTTTTGACTATATAATTGACGCCCGAAAATACTGTAAGCACGGTCGCCAGTATCAGCATTATTCCAGCCGCCCACATCGTGGATTCGCCGAACGAGCCGCCTATCGGCACGAACAGCGCGGTACCTATCGCCGCAAGCGTCAATACCGTTTTCGCTTTGCCCCAGATATCTGCCGCAAGTATGAATTTCTTGGAAGCGGCTATCTGTCTGAAAAGCCCGATTATAAGCTCTCTTGCGATGATCACTATCGTGCATATCATAGCGACGTAAGGCATACCGTAAATAAAGTTTCCTTGCATTATGAACACAAGTCCAGTGAGTACGCATACCTTATCCGCTATCGGGTCGAGGAATTTTCCCAGAGTCGTGACCTGGTTGTATTTCCTCGCGAGGTAGCCGTCTGCAAAGTCGGTAAGAGCCGTCGCGATATAAAGAAGCGAAGTCACAAAGCAAAGTATATCGCCCGTCTGTTTGTTTCCGATGCCGTAAAAGTGCGTTTCAAGACAGAAAAGCACTATAAGTACGGGAAGCATCAATATTCTCGTAACCGTTATTTTTGTCGGTAAATTCATTTTACTGTCTCTCCTATAAGGTCGCAGCCTTCGCTGCCTATCATGAGCACGTCGTAAAAATTGCCGACCTCGGGGCAGCCGTCAGATCTGAAAAAGACTTTTGCGTCCACCTCTGGAGCATCGAATTCCGTCCTGCCGACGAAAGCTTGAGCATCTTCGTCTATGCCTTCGTACAGAACTTTTTCGACTTTTCCTACTCTGCGCTCTGTATTTTCGTACATAATTTTTTCCTGCAATGAGTAAAGTCTGTCGTATCTCGCCTGCTTTACGTCCTCGTCTATCTGCCCTTCCATTCTTGCGGCGGCGGTGTTGTCCTCTTTCGAATATTTAAAGAAACCGCATCTGTCAAGCCTCGCGAATTTCAGAAAATCCGCAAGCTCGTCGACGTCGCTTTCGCTTTCAGTCGGGAACCCTACGATAAACGTGCTTCTTATGCAGAAATCGCCTTTTTTGCGTATCTTATCAAACAGTTCGATAATGCCCTGCTTTGTGATGCGCCTGTTCATCTTCTTTAATATCTTATCGCTTATATGCTGACACGGTATGTCAAGATATTTGCAGATTTTGTCATTTTTCGAAATATAATCGAGAAGTTCGTCGCTTATGCCTTCGGGATAGAGATAAAGAAGCCTTATCCAGGTAACGTCCAGCTTGCTCAGCTCCTTAAGAAGGTCGATGAGAAGGCATCTGCCCGCTATATCGTAACCGTAGCGGGTGATATCCTGCGCAACGATTATAAATTCCTTTATCGGATATTGTCTGAGCAGTTCTTTCGCCTCGTTTACTATATCGTCTATCGGTACAGAGGTATACTTTCCTCTTATCTGCGGTATGGCGCAATACGTGCAATGGTTGTCGCAGCCTTCCGCGATCTTGAGATAGGCGTAATGAGGCGGCGTTGTCAGAATACGCGCGCCGGTGTACTTTCTGAAATCCTTATCGTTGGGGATACATACGGTGTGTCTGCCGTCCAGCTCTCTGATGAGCTGCGGGAGCAGATGATAACTGCCCGTACCCAGGAAAGCGTCCACTTCGGGAAATCCTTCCTTAAGGTCGTTCATATAACGCTGAGGCAGACAGCCCGTGACGACGAGAAATCTGCATTTGTCTTTCTTGTATTCAGCCATTTCGAGAATGGTCGATATCGCCTCTTTCTTGGCTTCGTCTATAAACGCGCAGGTATTAACTACGATAACTTCTGCCTGCGACGGATCGGGCGTGAACTCATAGCCCGCTTCCGCAAGGTAAGCAAGCATGTTTTCAGAATCTATTCTGTTTTTGTCGCACCCCAGCGACACTACTCCGATTTTCAAATATTCCTCTCTTTACGACCTTTTTTCTGTCGCCCGTTTCCTTAAGCCGCTGCCGGACTTTATTTCCGCCCGACAGCGTTTCCGTAATTGTATATTCGCTTTTTTATATACCCGACGGTATGTTTTTTTATGAGCACGTCGCAGTCGCACTTTCTTATTCGGCATTTATTTGCCGCTGCCGACCGTTATTCCCCGTCTCCGCCCTCGTCAGAGAACAGCTTGTCGTACTCTTCCTGCGTTATCAGGATATCCCTCTGCTTGTTACCGGGAGCGGGCTTAGAAATAAATCCGCGCGCTTCCATCATATCGAGAAGCTTAGCCGCCCTCGGGAAACCGAGATAAAGCCTTCTCTGCAGCATGGATATGGATATAGAGCCGTTGTCTATAGCAAGCTTGACAGCCTGAGCGAACATCGGATCGTGATTGCCGCTGCCGCCGCCTTCGCCCGCGTCGCCCGTCGTAGCAGCCTGGTCGGGCTCTTCCTGTACGAAATCGATAGCCTTCTGTATATCCTCGTCGAAATATGCCTCGTTGTTCGCCTTGACCTGGTCAACGACGGACAGAACTTCTCCGCCCGAAATGAACGCGCATTGCAGACGTACGGGATTAGGCTTAGTGCTGAGTTTATAAAGCATATCGCCCTTTCTTAGCAGCTTTTCCGCGCCAGCGTAATCGAGTATAGTCTTGCTATCTACATTGGAAACGACTGCGAACGCTATTCTCGTAGGCAGGTTTGCTTTTATCGTACCCGTAATGACGTCGACGGAAGGTCTCTGCGTAGCGACGATGATATGGATACCCGCCGCGCGCGCCTTTGCCGTAAGACGCTTGACAAGCGCTTCGAATTCCTTTGCAGACGGCGATTGCATGATATCCGCCGCTTCGTCGATTATTATCAGGATATACGGCATCTTCTGCAATTCCTTGTTAGTCTTGCAATAAGAATTGTATTCCTCTATATTGGACAGCTTGTGCGTCTTTATCTCCGAATAGCGTCTCTCCATCTCGTCGATAGCCCATTTCAGCGCGTTGATTATCTTTGCGTTGTCGCTGAGTATTTCGGGCACGAGCAGATGCGGGAGTCCTTCGTACTTATTGAACTCGACTTCTTTCGGGTCTATAAGAATAAGTCTGAGATCTTCGGGAGAATACTTGTACAGCATACTTACGAGCATGCAGTTGAGACATACCGACTTACCTGCGCCCGAAGCGCCTGCAACGAGAGCATGCGGGAATTCTGTGATATCTCCCACGTAACATTCGCCGTCGATATCCTTGCCGAGAGCAAAGAACAGTCCGCTCGATTTGCCGTTATTGAATTCTCTCGAATTGATTATCGGCTTGAGTCCGACGGTACCTCTGTTTTCGTTAGGGATTTCTATACCGACGTATCTCTTTTTGGGGATAGGAGCTTCGATACGTATGCTCTCAGCCGCGAGACACATCGCAAGGTCGTTGTAGTGCTGAGGTATCCTGTTTACGCTTATGCCGGGCGGAACCTCAAGCTCCAGTCTGCTGAAAGTAGGACCTTTTACCACGTTGACGACCTTTGCGTCTATGCCGAAGTTGGCAAGACAGGTCTCTACGCTGGCGATCTTCTCTTCGAAATCCGTACCCGAATCCACCTCTTCCTTATAGTCTCTCAGGCAGTCGAGACGGGGCGGAACGTAAGGTTTGCGCTTTATCGGCTTTTTAGGCTTAGGCGGCTCAACGCTGTCTTTAGGCGCGGGAGCCGTTTCCTTTACCACAGGTTTAGAAGGAACGGCAATGTCGCTGTTGACTCCTATAACCGGTCTGGAAGCAGGCGTGATATCCGTATTGACACCGATGATCGGTCTTACGGGTTTAACGGGTTCTGCAGGCTTGCTCTCCTCTTTGCTTACGTCTTCCTTATTGCTTCTTTCGTACTTTTCGTCGTCCGCGCCGAAACCTTTGAGCGGATCGCCGCCGTATTCGGTCTTGTCTTCAGCTTCGCCGAAATCGTCCATAGAGCCGCTGAGCAGAGATTTTTTGCCCGCGCCGCTGTCCTTCGGCAGATCTGTATCTTTTTTCGGTTCGTCGTCAAGAAGTCTGTCTATATTCGTGAAAAGGTTGCGGGTCATGTCGTCTTCGCTCGTCTTCTCGTCGGTGTCGTTGACAGGCGCGGGATCCGAAACGTCGGATATGCCGTCGGAAACGTTATCTGCAAAGCCCGCGCTTTCTTCGCGCTCTTTTTCCTCTTTCATACGGCGTAGATTCTCTTCCATCGTGCGTATACGCGAATTGTTGCTGTAGCCGTCGTAGATGTCCTTCTCTTCTCTCGGAGTTTCAGCCTTCGGAGCGGAAGAAGCGGGTTTCTTCGCGCCGCCGTAAAGAATGTCCCAGGAGCTTTTCGCGTCCGTTTTCGTATCGTCGCTTACCGAGGACTTTCTGCCGTCGCGATTGTTATACAACTTGTCCATAGCGTCCTGCTTGCGACGTTTTTTGTAAACGTCGAGCGCTTCGTCCACGACTTTGTCGCTGATAGCGTCGTCGGTCTTGCTCTGATTATAATAATAATCGGAATAATCTTCAGAACTCTCGGCGCTGCCTATATCTTCTATGTCATCGTACTCAACGGGCTTTTTGCCGAAACGTCTGCCCATACGGTTGGAATGCTGCTTTCCGTCTGCGTCTCCGTTGTAGAAATCGCGTTCGTCTTCAACCGTGGCATAACCGTCGTCTCTTACGTCGGTATACGAAATTGTCTGAACGACTTCTTTTTTCTTCTTGCCTGTTCTTACAGAGCCGAATTGTCTCGCTCTGAACGTGATCTCTTTGTTGAGCTGTGACACGATGATCAGCGCGACCACTCCGACGAGGAGAAGTCCCGCGAGAACTTCCGATACGATATACAGTTTAGCGGGGAAATAAAGCAATAACGCGCCTATCCAGCCGCCAGCGGTATCCGCGTTGCTATAGCAGGCTTTCATATATTCGCCGTAAGTGCCGCCCGCATACGCTCTCGAAGAATAAAGATGAATCATCACGATGACGAGCGCGACGGCGACAACGTAAAGCAACGTTACCGCGTTGGTAACGCTTCTCTTGCGTTTGAGCATCAAGGCGACGCCTATCACCATTCCGCTTACCGAATAAGCGTAAATAGCGTAACCGAACACCCCCGTCAGAAATTTAGTAACGACTGCGCCCGCCTTGCCGAACACGCCGAACAAGATGAGACTGAGCACCAAAAACACGCTGAACAGCGCAAGTCCGTTTGTGAACGAAGAACTTTTCGGGCGATCGTTATTTTCAGCTTTCTTCCTTTTCAATTTGTACTCCTTTCCCGCAGTGCACGCATATTTCCCTTATGCATAATCATCACTCAGTACATTATAGCACGAAGCGCGGGAGATTTCAATATAAAATAATACTTTTATTATAACCTTTAAAGAGAACGGAAAAACGCTGACAGATAAGCAAAATACCGCCTTTTTCGCAAAACCGAAAACGATTTACCGGCACTCATATCTTTTAAAAACATTCTTAAAAAACTAAACGCGCTGCCTTTTCTTTAAACGGATAACCTTGAAACGCATTAATAACTTTAACCGTTTTATACATAAAAATACGACTTCTGCAACGCTTGCGGAAGTCGCGGTTAGCAACATTGATTTATTTTATTTTCCGATAAATTTTTTATCTTTTTCAGGAACGTCTGAATTTGTTTCAAACCTTTCGGCTGTCGCCGTCAGACTGTATTTTTCTCTCAGCTTGAGTATTTGTTCCATCATAGGTGACGCGTGATGAATGTCGAGCGACTCCTGATCTTTCCATCTGTCTATCAGAAGCACGGTCTCAGGATCTTTCTGAGAAAAATAATACTCGTACTTTTCGTTTCCTTCTTCCTTTCTTATCTTATCTACGACTCCGCTTTCTGTCATCTCTTTTACGAATTCTTTCGCAGAACCGTTCTTCCCTTTATAATAGATATTTACTGTAATACTCATATTTTAAGCGATTATTTTTTATCGCATTTATATCCTTCTTTCTTGCTCAATCCGTTCTGCCTGTCAAAGTTTTCTTTATTTTTATTCAGATACAATTCAAACAGTTCTTTTGAGTCCATTCCCGCAGTCAGACACATACTGACGAAGAAATGAAGGATATCGACTATCTCGTATTTTATCTTTTCGTCGTCGAGAGGCTTAGGGTTCTTCCACCACTTGAAATTCACCTCGTCGATAAGCTCTGCCATCTCGCTCATCATCGCGAGAGTCTGGCGCTGAAGCCACTCTGCCTTATCGCTCCTGTCCAGGTTTCTTCTCTCTGCTATATCGTCGTTGAGCGCCTTTTGCATAAGAAAGATTTTATCCAGTTTATCCATATTTTTATCTTCAAGTATCTCTTTGATATCCATAGTGTTTCTCCGTTAAAGTTTTATCGCGCCGTAAAGGTCGTCTTTTATCTCTCTTCCGACGTAGGCAAGGCTTACCTTAGTCCTGTCGAAATAATTTTTATAAACGTCGTTGAACTCGTCAAAGCTGATTTTGTCGAGTTTTGCGATAAGCTCGTTGAAATCGACGAGTTTATCAGTCATAAGCAGCCACTTGGAGTAAAAACGCATAAGCGCGCCGTTACTGTCCTGCCCGAGGATATATCCCGCTTTCGCCTGCTGGATACCGCGGCGGTATTCTTCTTCAGAAAATCCGTTCTTCTTTACGTCGTCGATTATATCGGCTACTATCTCGACCGCCTGCAAAGCCGACTTAGTATTCGTACCCACGTAGACTGCGCCGAAGCCGTTCGCGTAATAACACGAATCGTACGAATATACGCTGTACGCAAGCCCGTGCTTTTCTCTGACCTCAGCGAACAGCCTGCTCGACATACCTCCGCCGAATACGTAACCGCCCGCATTTATCGCGAGGTAGTTTTTGTCGGTAAGGCTCACTCCGGGGAAAACCATGCCGATATTCGCCTGTTCGATAGGTTTGAAAATCGTTTTTGACGATCCGCTCGTGACGTGCGCCACGTCGTGCCATTTTCTTCCCTTAGAAGATCTGAATCTGCCTTCGAAATACTTTTCGACTATCTTTCTCGCTTTATCAGCGCTCATATTTCCGATTATCGCGATGACGGTCGTCTCCGCGCAGTAATTTGCGTCCACGTACTCAAGAAGGTCTTCCCTCGTAAGAGATCTTACAGTGTCTCTGGTGCCCAGAATTGGTCTCGCCAATGCGTTGTCGCCGAAATAAAGCGCGCTCGCAGTCTCCATGCACACGTCGGCGTTGTCGTCGTCGCTCATCGATATCTCTTCAAGCACGACTTTGCGCTCCCTTTCGAGTTCTTCCTTATCGAATACGGAATTGAAAAGGATATCCGAAAGTATCTCAGCGCACTTTTCGCCGTCCTCGTCTATGCTGAACGTGTAGAAACAGGTATAAGCCTTTGCGGTGAACGCGTTTATCTGCGCGCCCATCGCGTCTATCTCTTTGACGATATCGAGTGAACCGCGCGTTTTTGTGCCCTTGAAAAACATATGTTCGAGAAAATGCGAAACGCCGTTGTTCTTCTCAGTTTCGTTTTCGCTTCCCGCGCCCGTAAGCACGCCTATCGCGACAGCGCGGGTCGAAGTCCTTTCAAGATGGACAAGTCTCAGTCCGTCTGCAAATTTATATTCTCTTGCTTCCATTTTACCTCCGAAAAATACGGCGTAGCATAACGCTCTGTTTATTCAGTCTTTTTAACAACAGTTAAATACCGTCGCTGCATCTCTGTTTGCGGGCTGACCGTCCGAACAGCTTTAACGGCATATGCCGCCATAAGCAACAGCCCTTTTACCGACTGATATAGTACGGCGAAAAGCCTTCGCACGGTTCTTTCAGGTAAATTATCGCGAAAATAACGATTTAAACTCCCGTCTCCTGCCGCAGTAATGCATGCCGTATATATATTCAGTATAAAATATTATACGCGTTTTGTAAAGTAATAACCCCTTTTTCATACCTGCCTTTAAGCGCTCATATAATACTGTCGGAGGGGTTTATGATATTGTCTGAAAATAGAGCGCCCGCTACTGCAGCGGACAAAAAAAGAAAACTGTTCATCGAAATACTTTCTAACTGCGCCATAGTCGTAATGCTTATATCTCTGTGTATCATCGGCTTCGGAGGAAGCGGCGCGTACAACGCCGTATTTTCTTCGGGCGGAGAAAATTCTCCGATATACCGCGGCGAAAGCGCCAGATCAGAAGTCGCGATAATGTTCAACGTATACCAAGGCAACGAATACCTTGAAAAAATTCTCGACACGCTCAAGCAATATGACGCTCATTGTACGTTTTTTGTAGGAGGATGCTGGGCTGACGACAACAACGAACTTATAAAACGCATTCTCGACGAAGGGCACGAGATAGGCAATCACGGATATTTTCATAAGGACGCAAAAAATCTGTCTTATCAGCAGAATAAAAGTGAAATCGTAGCCACAAACGACCTTATAAAAGCAATGACAGGCAAAACCCCCGTACTTTTCGCCCCTCCGTCAGGCAGTTACGGAAAAGAAGTGCTCAAAGTATGCGAAGATCTCGATATGAAAGTAATCATGTGGAGCAGAGACACGATCGACTGGCGAGATAAAAACACCGAGACTATTTATACCAGAGCCACTGAAAAAATCGAAGCAGGCGATATGATACTCGCCCACCCCACTTACAACACCGCCGAAGCCCTGCCCGACATTCTGAAATACTACAAAGAACACGGACTCACCCCCGTAACCGTATCTCAGATAATAAGCAAGACGGTCTGAAAAAAGAAAAACGAAAACGCGACGGTCACCCGTCGCGTTTTATTTACTTTAAGATCTTATTACAGCTTCTTTACAAGGCTGAGAGAAATACCCTTCTCAGAAATGCCGTCAACCTTTACGAGAACTTTGTCGCCGACGTTTACAACGTCTTCAACTTTTTCAACTCTCTTCTTGTCCAGCTTGGAGATATGGATCATGCCGTCCTTGCCGGGAGCGATCTCAACGAACGCGCCGAAGCTTGCGGTACGAACGACGGTTCCTTCGATCTCAAGACCGACCTCAGGGTCGTTGACTATGAGCTCAATCGTCTGACGCGCTTTAGCGATCATATCCTCATCGGGACTTGCGATATATACGTCGCCGAAATCGTTGATATCGATCTTGACGCCCGTCTCGTCGATGATCTTGTTGATCGTCTTGCCGCCGCTGCCGATAACGTCTCTGATCTTGTCGGGGTTGATATTAAAGGAGATGATCTTCGGAGCGTACTTGGAGAGATTTGCTCTCGGCGCAGGCAGAACAGCCAGCATCTTGCCGAGGATCTCGAGTCTGCCTACTCTCGCCTGAGCGAGCGCCTTTCTGAGGATCTCTTCGTTTATGCCCTTGATCTTGATATCCATCTGGATAGCGGTGATACCTTCGGTGGTACCTGCTACCTTAAAGTCCATATCGCCGAGGAAGTCCTCAAGACCCTGGATATCGGTAAGAACGCTTACCTTGCTCTTGTCTTCGTTGGAGATAAGACCCATAGCAACGCCTGCGACAGGTCTCTTCAGCGGAACGCCCGCGTCCATAAGCGCAAGGGTGCTGCCGCATACGCTTGCCTGAGAGGTACTGCCGTTACTGCTCAGAACTTCTGATACCGTTCTGATAGCGTACGGGAAGCTGTCCTCGCTGGGGAGCATCGGCTCTAAGGCACGCTCAGCAAGAGCGCCGTGTCCGATCTCACGTCTGCCCGGGCTCTTCATCGGCTTAGCTTCGCCCGTACTGTACGGCGGGAAGTTGTAGTGATGGATATATCTCTTGCAGACCTCGTCGTCGAGACCTTCGAGCTTCTGAACTTCGCTTATGCTGCCCAAGGTCGCGCAGGTAAGAACCTGAGTCTGACCTCTGGTGAATACGCCGCTGCCGTGAACTCTGGGAAGAACGCCTACTTCGCACCATATAGGTCTGATCTCGGTAAGCTTTCTGCCGTCGGGACGGATGCCTTCGTCAAGGATCTTAGCTCTTACTTTAGCCTTCTTCATTGCGTAAAGCACTTCGCCCATATCCTTCTTGCCGTCGGGGAACTGCTCTGCAAAGTGGCTGTAAACGTCGTTGTCGAGTTCTTCCTCTGCCTTCTCTCTCTCCTGTCTGTCGAAATGATTGAGCACTTCGTCCATCTTCTTGTCAGCGTACTCTTTGACAGCCGCTTCGATCTCGGGAGCAGGATGATAAAGGTCGGGAACGATCTTTTCCTTGCCGATCTCCTTCTGGATGCCTTCGATGAACGCGACGATCTTCTTGATCTCTTCGTGACCGAACAGGATAGCGCCGATCATCTCTTCTTCGGTAACCTCGTTCGCGCCCGCTTCGACCATCAGGATAGCCTCCTTGGTGCCGCTCAGCGAAAGGTGAAGCTTGCTTCTGTCTCTCTGCGCGGTGTTGGGGTTGATGACGTACTGACCGTCAACGTAACCTACGACGACAGAGCCTGTGGGTCCTGCGAAAGGAATATCGGATATAGAAAGCGCTATAGAGCTGCCCAGCATAGCGTAGACCTCAGGCGGAATGTCCGTGTCTACGGAAAGGCAGGTCGCGACGACCGCTACGTCGTTGTAGAATCCCTTCGGAAAAAGCGGTCTGAGCGGACGGTCGATAAGTCTCGACGTCAGGATCGCTTTGTCGCTGGGACGACCTTCGCGCTTCTTGAAACCGCCGGGTATCTTGCCGACGGAGTACATTTTTTCTTCAAAGTCGACGCCGAGGGGGAAGAAATCTATGCCGTCTCTCGGAGCCTTTGCCATGGTCGCGTTTACCATAACCACGGTGTCGCCGCATCTGACGATACAGCTGCCGTTAGCCTGTCCGCAATACGCGCCCGTTTCGACGGTCACTTCTCTGCCGCCGATCTGAGTGGAAAAAATCTTTCTTTCCATTACTAACCTCCAATTAGTACGTTGTATATACCTTTATTTTTTTATCGGTTTAAGCCGCGTATTTTAAGCCCCGCGGAAGGCTTTCGCACAGAAAAACGGGGTTGCCGCTATCGGCACCCCCGTTGCCTTTTACTTTCTCAGACCGAGTTTTGCGATAAGAGCACGATAACGCTCAATGTCGCTTTCCTTGAGATAGTTGAGCATATTGCGTCTCTTGCCGACCATCTGCTTCAGACCTCTCATGCTGTGGAAGTCCTTCTTGTGTACCGCAAAGTGCTCGTTGAGCTGTTCGATTCTTGCGGTAAGAAGCGCGATCTGAACTTCAGGAGAACCCGTGTCGCCTTCATGCTGTGCGTACTGAGCAATGATCTGCTCTTTGGTAAGTCCTTTTTCCATTGTTTTGCCTCCTTTCTTTGGAAAAATAATTTGCCGTCGACTGAGAAAAACATCGGAGTTTTTGTTTAACTAAGTCGCGGTACATAAAGTATGTTAGCATAAATAAATATTTAAGGCAACAAAATACGCCCACATTTTTATTTTTTCTCGCGCAATAACGACTTTATACCTCACGCGCGGAATTTCGGCTGAACACAGACGAAAAGCGACTTCTCCGCACGGTTTTCATCATGCGAAAAAGACGATATAAAGGAGCGCTTTCAGCTTTGCGCGACAAAAAATACTGCCGAACCGTCATATCGCTTTTTTGCGTAAAAGATCTGTCGGGAAAAGCCGTTAAAAAAGCCCTAATGCCGCCGTCAGTTCTTTCCGATAAAGAAATCGCGCCTTTTTTCGGGAACTTCGCTTCCTCTCGCGAGATACACGTCCAGCCCCTTGGGATTGGCACATCTTTCGAGAAGATTTAAAGAAAGATCGAATTTTTTAGAGATACCTCCCGCGCCGTTCGCAACGATAGTCGTTGTCTCTTCCATGATATCCACGTTGTACACGCAGAATTTGCCTATCTTAGCATAACCTACGTTTTCGAGATTGCCGCTTACGTATTTCTGACGATACATATAATACGGCGTATACCCCGCCTCACCGACCGCCGCCCTTGCGTAATCCACCATCTTTGCCGCGAGTTCGTCCGAAGTATTGTCGTAACCGCCGACTTTGAGCACAGAGCCTTTTTTGAGTGCGAGAGTATGCACGGTAATGTTTTCGGGCGAAAGTCTTATCGCCTCGTCGACGGAATGTCTGAATTCGTCGAAGCCTTCGCCCGGAAGCATAGCGATAAGATCGGTATTGATATCGAAAGAATATCTGCGCGCCTCTGCGTACGCCCTGTAAATATCTTCGACGGTATGTCTGCGACCTATCGCGTCAAGCGTAGACTGGTTGAACGACTGCGGATTTATAGAAATACGCGTGACACCCGTTTTGTCCATAATTTTCAGTTTGCTATCCGTAATAGTATCGGGTCGTCCCGCCTCGACTGTAAACTCGCTCTGACCGAAATCGCAAAGAGATAAGATACTCTCGAATTCGTCGTCGGGGATACAGGTCGGAGTACCTCCTCCGACATAAACGCTTCTTATCTTATAACCCGCATCGTTTACGAGTTTTCTGCAATCTTTAAGTTCTTCTCTGAGCAGCTCGCAATACCTCGGGACAAATCGCTTCACCTTGGAAATTTCAGCCGAGATGAACGAACAGTAAACGCACCTCGTCGGACATATCGGAATATTGACGAATACGTCCGCGACTCCCTCTTCTTTCAGGTATACCGACGACTGGTTTTCAACGATCTCAGAAACGAGAGAAGTTTTTTCTTCGCTGACTCTGAGATCATCTCTGAATATCCTTTCAGCGTCGAGACCGCTTTCTTTCATATCGTGAAAAAGCTTTGTCGGACGTATTCCCGTAAGAGAACCGTACGGCAGACTCACGCCTGAGATCTTTTTGAGCACATCGTACAGCGCAACCTTGGAAATTCGCTTGATTTGGGCGATTTTAGCCAGTTTATTTCTGGATATATCTATTTTTTGCGTTATTGTATAATACTTTTCAGGCAGATAGTCGCACGCAATTATAACCGTTAATTGTTCACCATCTTCTTCCATACTGAGAATAAGATCCTCTCCGTCCGATCCTTCGGTGACGTGAGGCTCGAATTCTCTGACCAGCTCCATGTAGTCGGCTAAGTATTTTTCCTCATTAGTCTTAAAAAATATTTTCATAGTTATCTGTAAGAACGGGGTTGTGGTTTCTTTCGTAATCAAGCGTCGTGTCTTCTTCGTGTCCGCACAAAAGTTTATAGTCTCCTTTCAACGCGAAAAGTCTTTCGGCGCTCTTTTTCAACGTCTTGAAATCGCCGTCGTAATTGTCGAATCTGCCGTAGCTGTCCTTGAAGAGCAAGTCGCCGCAGAATATCGTATCGCCGACAATGTATGATACCGACCCGACGCTGTGTCCCGGGGTATGAATGACCTCTGCTCTCATACCCGCTATCTCTAAAACGTCGCCGTCTTTCACAGGTACGTCCACGTCGAAATGAGCGACCTTGTTTTCGCCGTAAGGTGAAAAATTCTTAGCGCCGTCGTCTATTTTTTCAATATCCGATTCGTGCATATAAATTTTCGCGCCCGTCGCATCTTTCAGAGCCTTGACACCCATAATGTGGTCGTAGTGACCGTGCGTTATCAGTATCGCCTTTATATTCACTCCTCTGCTTTGAGCCGCCTGCAACAAAAGTTTTTCGCTCACGCAGTCTACGACGAATCCCTCTTTGGTATTTTCGTCGTATACGAGATAGCAGTTGGTAAAATAAGTGGTCTTAACTATTTGCATTGCTCTCTCCTATTTTTCTATTATCATTGTGACGGGTCCGTCGTTGGACATTTCGATATGCATATGCTCTCCGAAAACTCCGCACGCGACCTTTCCCAGCATCTCTCTGAATTTTTCGAGAGTATAGTCGTACATTGGTTTTGCGACCTCGTAATGCGCAGACTTTGAAAAATCGGGACGTCTGCCCGTCGCCGCGTTGCCGTAGAGCGTAAAATTGGACACGCACATAACCTCTCCGCCGATATCTTTCAGCGTCTTGTTCAGCTTCCCGTTTTCGTCGCGGAATATACGCATACCCACTATCCTGTCGACCACGTAATCTATCTTCTTTTTGTCGTCGTCTGCCGTGTATCCCACCAGTACGAGAAATCCTTCGCCGATGCTCGAAATCTTTTCGCCGTTCACGCTGAGCACGGCGTTGTTTACTCTTTGAATTACAGCTCTCATTTTTTATCCTTTCGCCGCAAAGCGGCATAATATTTTTCTTATCCGTGTCGGAACCTCTTATTTAACAGACCGCGATACACGCGTTTTCTTATTTCCGCGACAAATTTATGCACGCGCCGCTGCCGATCGGCGACAGGTCTTTTACAGAATTTATTCCGCGGCATATTTAAACGCCCTTCATGCCATTTATCACCGTATCACGCTGCATTCCGTCCGAAGACAGCTTCTTTGCCGCGTTATCAGAGGCAAGATTTATAATAAGCTTTTACCCCGTCTCTTCGTTTTAAAATGCGACGCGCTTAAATTTAAGATACTTTTACGCGCCAAAAAAGCGCTACGCAGCATAAAACGGCGGCGAATGGATCGCCGCGCGCATTTAATTATACGTTGTTCGTTCTGGATACCGAAGTAACGCCTTTAAGCGATTGTATCTTCTTTATAAGGTTTTCCAGATCCCCTACGTTGCTTATCTCTACCGTAACGGTGATCACCGCCGTACCGTTTTTTTCGGCGCGTGCGTTTATATTCGTCATCGTTATCTTCATATTGTTTATGAGCGTCGCGACTTCGATAACGAGTCCATTCCTGTCTTCTGCGGTTATGCCGAGAGAAGATACGAATTTTTCCCCTGCCGCGCTCTTGGGCGGCCATACTGCCTCTATAAGACGTTCGGGTTCAAGATACTTCACGTTGGGACAATCCGCCCTGTGTATCGTCACGCCGCGGCTTCTCGAAATATATCCGACGATCTCGTCGCCCGGCACGGGCGTGCAGCAATGCGAGAAACGGATCTTTATATCGTTGAAGCCCTTGACTATTATGCCGCTGTCGTTTTTGCGCTTACGCGCCGTAGAAGGCTTTACTTCGATAACGGGCGCATTTTTACACTCTTCGACCTTATACAGCTCTATCATCTTGGCGAGCACCTGGTTGGTCGTGAGCTCTCCGTACCCGACCATTCCGAATATCTCGTCGGGGTCGGAAATATTGTATTTCTGTTTTATATAGTCGCGCCACGGAGACAATGCGACGAGGTCGGAAAGCTGATAGTTCTTGCGCTTCGCCTCGCGCTCAAGCATTTCCTTGCCGCGTTTGACGTTTTCGTCGCGCAGTTCCTTCTTGAAAAAGCTCTTGATCTTACTCTTAGCCGACGGCGTTTTGACGAATTTCAGCCAGTCTCTCGAAGGTCCTTTCGCCGTATTCGACGTTATGACTTCAACGACGTCGCCGTTTGTCAGCACCGTGTCTACGGGCACTATTTTTGAATTTATCTTTATGCCGACGCATTTGTTGCCGACCTGAGAGTGTATCGCGTACGCAAAGTCTATGCCCGTAGCGCCTGCGGGCAGATTGAGCACCTCGCCCTTCGGAGTAAACACGAAAACCTGGTCGACGTAGAGGTCGAGCTTAAGCATATCCAGATATTCGCGGGAGTCGCTGACGTCGTTCTGCAGCTCCATTACGCTTCTTATCCACGCAAGTTTATTGTCGTCTATAGAAGAATTTCCGTCCGCAACGCCCTGTTTGTATTTCCAGTGCGCGGCGATACCGTATTCAGCTATACGGTGCATTTCGTGAGTTCTTATCTGTATCTCGAACGGTGAACCGTAGCTGGAAAGAACTGTAGTATGAAGCGACTGGTACATATTCGTCTTGGGCACAGAAATGTAATCCTTGAATCTTCCCGGAAGAGGCTTCCACATTGTATGGATCGCGCCCAGTACCGCATAGCAATCCTTGACGGTATCTACTATTATCCTGACAGCGGTAAGGTCGTATATCTCCTCAAACGCTTTGCCTTTCTGCATTTTGCGCCAGATGCTGTAAAAATGCTTGGGTCTGCCGTTTATATCTCCTTTTATGCCCAGTTCGTCGAGCATCTTTTTAAGATCAACGGTTATCGATTCAACCAGTTTCTGTCTTTCGACCTTGGTAGACGCAACCTTTTCGGCGATCATATAGTAGTCTTCGGGATGCAGATATCTGAGACAGAGGTCTTCGAGTTCGCCTTTTACGCTGGCGATACCCAGACGCGCCGCTATCGGAGCGTATATCTCCAGCGTTTCGGTCGCGACCCTCTTACGGTCTTCCTCCTTTCGATAAGAAAGCGTACGCATATTATGCAATCTGTCCGCCAGTTTTATAATTATAACGCGTATATCGTTGCTCATCGCGAGGAACATCCTTCTCAGGTTTTCAGCCTGCGCTTCCTCGCGCGATTTGAAGTTGAGCTTGTTCAGCTTAGTCACGCCGTCAACAAGCATGACTACGCTGTGACCGAATTCGTTTTCTATCTCTTCTTCCGTTATCCCCGTATCTTCTACGACGTCGTGCAGAAGCGCCGCGATTATCGTATCGCAGTCAAGCCCCAGATCTACCAATATGGAAGCAACTGCTACGGGATGGATGAAATACTCCTCGCCAGAATGTCTGAGCTGACCTTTATGCGCAGTTTTCGCAAAGTAATACGCGCGGACTATCCTTTGATAGCTCGCATCCGAATAAGTATTCTCGATCTGAGTCAAAAAATCTTCGATCATATCACTTTACCTGCCGAGACAAGCGGCAACTCCATACTTATATAATACCACTTTTTCAAAGCGTATCAATACCCTATTTTAAAAATAACGCGCGTTTTAATATGTTTTTACTCTGTTTTTTCTCAGCAACATACGGCTTTATACAGTTTACTGTCAGAAAGCTCTGCTTTGACCCCCTTGACGCAGTGTATATCCGCGCCGTAATATATAAGTCCCAGTTCGACGAATACGTAAAAACAAATCAGGAATTTGCGCTTTTCAACCCCGCAATCGACCGCCGTATCCGCATAAAGAGCGCCTGCGTCGGTATACCTGCCTGCGGCAGTAGCTTTCCTTATCGCTCTGTAAACGGCGCCGAATTCGGCGTACGTGGGCGCATGGTCGCGGTAAGAAGCGAAGAGATCGGACGTTTCGTATATCTTTACCTGTCCGTTTTTGGCGAACCGCCCTATGCCTGTAAGCGGAACCTGAAGCAGAATTACTTCCGAATAAAAATCAGTCGATCCTTTAGCGGGACAAAGAATTATTCGCGTTTCGGGAAGCTTTCCTTCCCCCTTGCCGTACGAGATCCCGAGCTTAAGCTCTTTTCCCGCCTTTTCAGCCGTTTCCTTGTCGAAAGCGACAAAACATACGCCGTACTTTCTGTTTGCAAGTTTTTCAGCCTCTTTCGCGTCTATCGCGACTTTATCCGAACCGTTATACGAGCCTTCGTCTTTACGCGTCCTGAGATTGTATTCGAAGCAGACGTCCTCTCCCGGAAGTCCGCCCGGCTTAACGCTCCTTACGACCGCCTGAGTGCGCTCAACGTTATTGAAAACCGAATAAGATATGTCGAGATAAAGCGTCTTTTCCGCTTCGCTGTTCAGATAGTCTCTGTCTTCCGACATGCCGAAAGCGAGGACCTCCATATTTTTTATCCTGCTTTTAACGTGACTTCCGTCTCCGAAAGGTACGAAATTGCATTTCTTTTCGTCTATCGCGAATACGGGAGCGGGATTGCCTTCTCCGAAAGGCTGTAAGAGCATAAGTTGTTTAGTGACCCCTACGTCGACTGCGCTTTCGAGCAGGCAGTCGAATTCTCTCTCTTCCGTACCGATACTGTCGCCGTAGACTTCGCGCGCGTATGCGTTTATGCACTGTCTGAAATTCTCGAAATTTTCTTCCTCGAGACCTACGCCGCAAGCCATCGGATGACCGCCGAAACGCGTAAGATATCCCGAAGCGTGCTTTACGCATTCGAGTATGTTTACGCCCGCAACGCTTCTTCCCGACCCTTTCAGCACTCCTTTGTTCTTAGTAAAAAGAATTGTCGGACGGGAGAACATTCCCACTATTCTGGAAGCGGTTATCCCGAGAACGCCGTCGTCCCAGTAAGGCGCGTAAAGTATTATAAAAGGATTGTTTTCAAAATCGTAATCCTTTAATTTTTCAAGGCAATCGGACGTAAGATCGTCGGTCAGCTGCTGGCGGACGTCGTTTGCCTTGTTTATTTCGTCGACCAGGCATTTGAGCAGAAACATATCGTTTTCAACGAAAAGCTGTACGACTTCGTTAGCGTCCTTGACCCTGCCCATGGCGTTTATCCTCGGTGCGAGTTTGAAAGCTATGTCCGACGACGTGACCTGCCCTTTTATGCAGCTGTCAGCAAGAAGAGTTATGCCGCGTCTGTAACGTCTGTTAATGCTGACAAGTCCGTAATAGGTTATCACTCTGTTGTCGCCCGTAAGAGGCACAACGTCCGCGACCGTGGCAAGCGCCGCGATATCATAATATCTTTTGCTTTCGTCCACTCCCGCAAGCGCTTCTACCAGTCTCAGCGCAACTCCCGCGCCGCAAAGATTGCGGAATGCGGTATCTGTCAGTGCGCTGACGTGAGGATTGAACACGGGACAATCGGGAAGCTTTTCACCCGGTTGATGGTGATCGGTGATAAGCATATCGAAGCCCAGTTCCTGCTGAGCATAATCTACTTCTTCGACAGAATTTATACCGCAGTCAACGCTTATAACTACCTGCGCATCCGTGTTTTCAGCGATATAATCGAGCGCAGAAACGCTTATGCCGTACCCGTCGCTGTGTCGGTTGGGAATAAAATAATTTACCTTGCCCTTGCTTGCCTTAGAGAGATACGCGTAAAGTATGGATACCGCGCAGACGCCGTCGCAGTCGTAGTCGCCGTAAATGACTATGCTCTCGCCGTTTTCTATCGCAGTCTTAAGCCTCTCCGCGATTTCGCTTATCCCGGAATATTCGTTAAGCGGAGTCATCGAAGCGAGAGTCGGGTGCAAAAATTCACGCGCTTTTTCAACGTCGTCTATCCCTCTCTTTACCAGAAGGTCCGCGACAATCTTGTCAAGCGCAAGTTCTCTTTGCAATACCGTCGATCTTTCTGAGTTTTCCATATTTTCTCCGCGCGCGTAATATTTTATATATCTATTATATACGAACTTTTCGTCGTTGTCGTTGATTGAGTTCTCTTTTTAGTTTATTTTTCTAAAAACAAAGGGTCGCGTTGCCGCGACCCTTGACGTATTTAAATTCAGGCGTTCTTCTTTTTCTTCTGACCGACAAAGGTCGGGTTCGTCTTGTTCGCTCTCGCTCTCTTCCAGTTGTCGCCGGCATTCTTCATAAGCGCGTACAGCGCGGGAGAAATGAATACCGATGAATAGAAGCCCGCGATGAGACCGAATATAACGGGAAGCGCGAATTCTCTTACAGTCGAAGCGCCGAGTATCGCGAAAATCACTATCGCGAACATGGTCGTGACCGTCGTGTTTATCGTTCTCGTCATAGACTGCTTGGTCGATCTGTCTGCGATCTCGAAATTGTCGATGATAGCGTTCTGATTGAGCTTCTTTTCGATCTTGTTGTTCTCACGTACGCGGTCGAATATGACTATCGTGTTGTTGATAGAATATGAGACTATCGTGATCATCGCAGCGATGAAAGAGCTGTTTACCTGGATATGGAAAGCTATCGTCAGCGCGACCATTATCACAACGTCGTGGATAAGCGCGATTATTGCCGCAAGACCGCTCCACAGCTCAAATCTTATGATGACGTAAACGAGGATTATCGCAAGAGATATCGCAAGTGATATGATTGCTGTGCGAATGAGAGATTCGCTCGCGGTCGCGCCGATGTTGCTGTACGTTACGGATGCGTTTGCATAGCCGTTTTCAGCGCTGTATATCTCATTGAGTTTCTCAACGATGAGTTCGTTTCTCTTCTCTGTCAGCTCGTTTGTCGGGTCGTAAGTCTTGGATATGTTGTCGTATTTGACGACGAGGGTCATATTCGCGCCCGTATCCGACTTCTGACTGTAGCTTACGGTCGCTTTTACGGCAGATTTGTCAATAGTCTTGTCAAGGTTCTCTTTTGCGTAAGCAACGACCTGTTCTGCGATCGCGTCGTCCTGAAGGACTCCGACAACGGTGTCGAGATGCGCGTTGTACTTATTGTTATCCGAAAGTTCGCTGTCGCCGAGGACTACGTTGACGACAGAGCCGCCCGCAAAGTCGGTACCGATATTCATACCCTTAGACACGTCCTTATAGGATACCGCGTAACCGGTGAACACCGCCGCAGCTATCAGTATGATGACGAACGGGATAACAAACCATATCTTAAACATTTTGGGGATGTTTCTGTTTATTTTCATACCGCAGCACCTCCCTGAGCTTCTTCTCCTACAGCGGTTTCTTCAGCTGCGGCTTCGTCAGATTCGACCTTGCGCTTCAGAGCGTAAAGAGCCACGTCTTTTTCGCTGTGGAAAGTCATGATGGATTTGAGAATAATACGCGTGATAAGCAGCGACGTGAACATAGACAGAACGATACCGATAAGAAGCGTGATACCGAAGCCCTTGATCGTAGAAGCGCCTACCAGCATAAGTACGACCGCACCGATTATCGTCGTTACGTTACCGTCGATGATCGCTCCGAGCGAACGCTTGAAGCCTTCGCTGACAGACATACGCATCGACTTGCCCTTAGCGTACTCTTCTTTTATTCTTTCAAATATGATTACGTTGGCGTCGACTGCCATACCCATACTGAGAAGGATACCCGCGATGCCCGAAAGAGTCAGCTGTACCCACGGGAAGACAGACAGGAAGAACACGTAAGTCATCGTGTAATATGCAAGAGCTATGCTTGCCGCAACGCCCATGAGTCTGTATATCGCGATAAGATAAATGATTATCAGCAAGAGACCTACGAGACCCGCAATGACGCCCGCCTTGATAGCGGAATCGCCGAGAGTCGCGGTAAGAGTGCTGGATTCTCTCATATGGAGCTGGAGCGGGAAGCTGCCTGCCTGTATCTGAACCGCGAGAGCGTAAGCGTCGTCGTAACTGTAGTTACCGCTTATCGAACACTGCCCGCCCGATATCGTTTCGGAAACCGAAGCGTGCATGACGTATTCGCCGTTGATATAGATACCGAGGTTTTTGCCCGTCAGATCGGAAGTGATCTCCGCAAACTTGTCGGAACCGGTGCTCGTGAATTTAAGAGCTACCTCGTAATAACCCGTTTCGCTGTTGTACGTAACGCCCGTTTCTGCGATCTCGTCGCCCGTCATAAGCGTTTCGTTGACCGTCTCTGCGTCCGTATATTCCTTGAATTCAAGGCTGGACGGACGACCGATAAGATCGAATATTCTTTCGGGGTCGTCAACGTCTGGGACTTCTACTCTTATAGTGTCGCCGTAAACGCTGACCTGCGCCTCAGTATAGCCCTTGTTAAACAAAAGCGATTCCAAACTCGCACGCGTGCCTTCGATAGCCATTTCTATCTCCTGCTCGTCGTTTTCGCCGTCAGTCATGCTCTCGGGGAGGTTGTCCCTGTCTACTTCGTACACCGCGTATGCACCGCCGCTGAGGTCGAGACCCAGCTTTATGCAGGTGGGGTAAGCGTTGTAGTTGTAGATACCGAGTTCTCCGTTATTGAGGCTGACGAATGCGAAAACCGTGCCTAATACGATAAGTATGGAAAAAACAGCTAAAATCACAATCGGAAGTGCGATTGATTTGCTCTTTATCACCTTACTTGCCTCCTGAAATTAGTCCTACTCCAATAATTATATATATATAATAAAAATAAGTCAATAAAAGTTTGATTGTTTTTTTACGTTTAATTCAATTTATACGCAGGTTTTTCAGTTTTTTCAGAGCTATCGTACCGAATTCTACGAAGTTTAGTACGATATACGGAACCGCAAGCCCGATCCGATAAAATCGCAGTTTCTTACAGACAAAAAGTCGTCATTATCATTTTGTTGCGATGCCGAAACGCATAAGACACTTGCGAAACGAATGCCGTATCGCGAATATAACAGATACACAAAAAAACGGAGCCCCGATAAGATACGGAACTCCGTTTCAGCGTTGCATTTATATCGTATCTGCACCTGTTATTCGCCCGCGCTCTCTATAGCCGCTATCGCAAGAGAGAGCTCAAAGCGCTTTTTCATCATCGCGCAACTTATATCGTAGGGCTTATTCATATCCCCTGCAAAATTGAGATTGTTCGCCACGCACCCGCCGCTGCAATAATATTTTGCGGGACAGTTCGTGCAATCGGGCTTATTCGTGACAATGTTTCCCGCAAAGATCTCGCTGACGGATATATCGTAGCCCGTGCCTTCCAGCACGTTGCCCATCTTGTACGGTTTTCTTTCCGCAAACTGGTGACAGGGATATATATCCCCTCTCGGCGTTACTGCCAAGTATTCGCAACCGCTGCCGCAACCCGTAAGACGTTTTATAACGCAGGGTCCGCCCTCGAGGTCGTACATAAAGTGGAAGAAATTGAACCACTTATCCTTAGTCTTGCGCCTGTCGATATACGCGGCAGCAAGCTTTTCGTATTCCTCGAATATCCTCGGCAGATGCTCTTTTCTTATCTGAAGGTCGGGAAGATCGGTAACAACGGGTTCCATCGATATCTGATCGAAGCCGCAGTCGTTGAGATACAGTACGTCCTCGCAGAAATCCAGGTTTTTAGCGGTAAACGTGCCGCGTACGTAATACGACTTGTCTCCCCTAATCTTGCGGAATTCGAGCGCGTTGTTCAGGATAACGTCGAACGCGTCGGCGCCGTTAGGAGTCTTTCTGACCGCGTTGTGTATTTCTCTTCTGCCGTCTATACTGAGCACGACGTTGTACATATTGTCGTTCAGCCACTTGCGGTTTTCTTCGTTCAGAAGCAGACAGTTGGTCGTCATCGTAAACGAGAAAGTCTTACCCGTCGACGCTTCGAGAGAACGCGCATATTCCACGACCGCCTTTACGGTAGTCATGTTCATGAGCGGCTCTCCTCCGAAAAAGTCTATCTCTAAGCTTTTTCTTTTACCGCTGTTCGCGATAAGGAAATCAACGGCGCGAAGTCCGACTTCTTCGGGCATATGCGCCTTATCCGCCGTGCGGTACGTACCTTCGTCCGCAAAACAGTAACGGCACCGTAAGTTGCAGTCGTGGCAGATGTGAAGGCAAAGCGCCTTTATCTCCCCCGTCCTCTTCTTCTTTTGCGTGACCGTGCAGGGACTGTCGAAAACGCCATCCGCCTTGAGCTGGTCGAGTTCTGAATTTATCTCAGACTTTTCCGTCTGCGAAATTGCGCGAAGATCCGCCGCCTCGGAGCCTTCAAAAGGCAATCCCAGTCGTTCTTTTATACATAAAAAAGTGACATGATCTACGTTATGCAGACTGCCACTTTCGCTGTCGAAGGCAAAATAATGCGTTTTGCCCCCGTAGGTAAAGCCGAAAGGATGAGTCATCTCATCCTCTTACAGCAACGGCTTTTTGACGGTGTTTACTTTTTCGTCTCTGTTCTTGCAGCTCTGATTGCCGACGGTGCAGCTGGTCTTGCAAGCGCTCTGGCAGCTGGACTGACATTCACCGCAACCGATGTTGCCGCTCTTCTTCATGCCGTTTACGGCGATACTGTTGATATGTTTCATAACAACCTCCGAAGTTTTTATTCTGAATATATTCTAATATATGTCGCGCGATAAATCAAGTATTATCGGAAAATAAAGATAATTTTTGTCGCATAGCTCCTATACTTGTCCGCTCCTCTACATAATAGCTGATCAACTTTCATATCCTTTTGTATCGGAGGTAAAAACATGGAAAAAATCAAATTTTCAAAATACGATGCTCTGGATATCGTAAGAAGCTCTCTTTTCGCGATCATATTATCTATACTTCTCGTAATCGTGTTCGCAATCATAGCTAAATTCGCGAACATTGCTGAAAACGTCATCGAACCTGTGAACATCGCGATAAAGATATTGTCAGTCGCCGCGGGCTGTCTCATCGGCGTCAGACACGACAACGGCGGGCTTATAAAAGGCATAGTCGTCGGTCTTCTTTATGCTGGTCTCACGTACCTGATATTCGCGACAGTCTGCGGCGATTTCACTCAGAACCCGATGACCGTATACGACGCGCTCGCATGTATCGTAGCGGGGATCCTCAGCGGCATACTCGCCGTCAACGTAAAGAAAAAGAAGGTCTGACTGTTTGAAGCGAACCCCAAAGATTGGACAAAAATTTAATTAAATTGTTTGGTGATGAGTTCGGTATTGTACCGGACTCATTCCTTTTAGTTTGAGAGAAATTCTCTCGTTGTTCCAGTAATATATGTATTCATGCAACTTTTGTATGAAGTCTTCCACGCTTGCAAACTTCTCTCCGTAGAACATTTCTACCTTCAATCTTCCAAAGAAACATTCCATCGCGCCGTTGTCCATGCAGTTGCCCTTGCGCGACATGCTCTGCACAATGTTATGTTCTTTGAGATACCTTTGGTATTCCGCGTGTTGGTATTGCCAGCCTTGGTCGGAGTGAAGGATAGGCGTTGCGCCTTGTGGCAGTTTCTTGCTAAGTCCGTCCAACATTTCCCTTATCTGTGCAAGGTCGGGGTGAAGGGATACTGAGTATGACATGATCTCATTGTTGTACAAATCCATTATTGGAGAGAGATATATCTTTGTATCTCTGACTTTAAGCTGAGTCACATCCGTTGCAAGTTTTTCAAAAGCTCTTCCCGCAGTGAAATCCCGGTTTAATATATTGTCCGCAACTTTACCTACCTCGCCTTTGTACGAATGGTATCTCTCGTTTTTGCGTCTTTTACCGTGAAGACCGAGCATTTTCATTAACCGCAGTACCTTTTTGTGGTTAATCGTCATGCCTTTTGCCTGCAATTCGAGCGTTATGCGCCTGTATCCGTACCTTTGCGCGTTTCCCTCGAATACTTCCTTTATTGCCTGCTTGTCCGCAAAATACTTGTCTGTCTTACTCGCTTTCAAGTGGTAGTAGAACGTGCTGCGCGGCAAACAGGATATTTGGAGAAGTATTTTCAGCGGAAATCTCTGCCTTAGCTCAGCAATTATTTTCGCTTCTTCCCGCTCTTTTGCTCTTCCGCATAAACTAAGGCGCTCAGTTTTTTTATGTATTCGTTCTCCGCTTCAAGATATTGTATCCTTTCTTTCAGCCTTTGGTTCTCTGCTATTAAGTCTTCTTCCACAGACTTATCCAATGGCTGTTTCCTCGGTCTGCCCGTGCTTTTTCTTCCGCGACGTTCTGTCATGAACCCTGCCGCTCCTTCTTCCAAGTATATGCGCTCCCACCTGTGCAGAGTTTCCATTGCTCCGCCCATAGAGTTTTTCACAAGTCCATATTTGCGAGCTGTTTCACTGTAACTCAAACGGTTTTCACGCATATCCATTATAACAGATAACTTAAACTCTGGCGAGTACTTTGTGTTGAATCTCTTTTTCCTTGACATAAAAATATGCACCTCCAAAAGCTGTCCAACTTTTGGGGTGCATATCAGTTGCTGTCTCCTGCTTATTTATTTAAAAAAGCTTTTGACCGATGCGCTTTATGCTAACTGTTTTTGATGCGGCGTCTCAATTAAACGCTTGATCCACTTAAAATAAAAAACGCGGAGAACTCTCCGCGTTTTTTACGATTCAATTAAGATATTATCAGAATTTAAGATCGCTGTTGTCGCCGTCGATGCCGGTAACGTTGGACTTTACGCTTTCCTCTTCGACTGCCGCAGCGCTTTCGTCCGCGCCAGCTTCTTCAGCCTTAGCGCCCTTCTTCTTTTTCTTGGAAGCCTTCTTTTCAGCCGCCTGAGCGTCTTCGACTACGTCGTCAGCCGCAACGGGAGCGCTTGCTTCGGGAGCCGCGGTAGCGTTCTCACCGCTTTCGGGAGCCGCCTGACCTTCGGTAGCGGGATTGATGACGGTGTAAACCGCGCCCTTATCGATGGTGACCAGAGTGCTGCCGTCGCCGTTCGCGCTGATATCGATGATAAACGTGCCCTGCGAGTTGTCGATCATTTTTATAATGCCGACGAAACCGCCGATCGTCTTTATCTTAGTGCCGACCTTAATACCCGCCATCATTTCCTGAGCCTTTTTCTGTCTCTTCTTCTGCGGAATGATGGAAAGCAACATCGTAGCAACAAGCATTACGCCGAGTACTACAAGTATTATCCAGCTGCTGCTGCCGCCGCCGGTAGCATTACCGTCAGCCGCAAGTAAAAACAAATTCGTCATTATTATTCTCCTTTCAGGTTTTGAGTAACAAAACCGTTGTTTACGTATATCTTATAATATAGAAATTCTTTACAAATAGCAAGTTATTTTTACTTTGTCTATGTAAATTTTTGCTTAAAGTCCGCTCGCTTTGTCGAAAAAAGCGTATTTTGCTTATATTTTCTTTTCCCAGGCGTACTTGGATTTGAAATCCTTATAGAAATCGGCAAACTCGTCGCGACGGATAGCGTCTTTCATATCTTCGGTAAGCTTTACCAGGAAACGTATATTGTGCATAGACAAAAGCTCTCCGCCCAGAATTTCGTCGCTGTTTATCAGATGGCGCAGATAAGCCCTGGAAAAGTTGCGGCAGCAATAGCAGTCGCAATCCTCTTCTATCGGAGAAAAGTCTTCTTTGTATTTAGCGTTTCTCAAAGTCATATTACCTTTTCTCGTAAATGCCATGCCGTTTCTCGCGATACGGGTCGGAAGCACGCAGTCGAACATATCTATACCGCGCATAACGCCCTCTACCAGGCAATCGGGACTTCCTACGCCCATAAGATAACGCGGCTGATCTTCAGGATAATACGGTCTCAGCAGATCGAGCATCTTATACATGACCTCTTTGGGTTCGCCGACAGAAAGCCCTCCTATCGCCATACCGCAACGCGTGTATTCCGCCGTACGCTTTACGCTTTCCACTCGCAAGTCTTCGTACATATTGCCCTGAACTATCGGGAAAAGCATCTGCCTGTCCCAGTCCGTATGCGCTTTCACGCACCTGTCCAGCCAACGCAGAGTCCTTTCCATAGCCGTCCTGGATTTGCGATAATCGGTCTCTGCCGCCGTGCATTCGTCGAAAGCCATGATGATATCTGCGCCCAGCGCGTTCTGTACGTGCACGGCGTCCTCGGGAGTCAGATGGTGACGGCTTCCGTCGATATAAGATCCGAACGTAACGCCGTCGTCGGTAATCTTTCTGAGCTTGGAAAGAGAAAATACCTGAAACCCGCCGCTGTCAGTCAGTATCGGCTTGTTCCAGTTCATGAACTTATGCAGACCGCCCGCCTTTTCGACCAGTTCGTGCCCGGGTCTGAGATAAAGGTGATAGGTATTGGAAAGCACGATGCTCGCGCCCGTAGCATTCACCGCGTCGGGGGTAAGGCTTTTTACCGTCGCGTTGGTTCCGACGGGCATAAATACGGGCGTTTCCACCACGCCGTGCGGAGTGGTAAGCCTGCCTATCCTGGCACCCGTATGCTTATCGACTTTTACAACTTCGTATGAAAACATATATCTCCTCAAAGGGGGTATTTTTTTATTTTTCCGCACCCGTGTGCGTAAAACTCCGTTTTTTGTTTTTAAAACTAAAAAACAGCGGAAGATTTACTGCATTGAGCGCCGTTTATCCGCGCCAGTTTATTAAGGACTATTTTCTCCCGAACGCGAAGAAACAAGCAGGTCGCGGAACGCGCGGCTTATTCTCTCTTTCCTCTTTCTTTGAGTGAGAAGAAGCAAGCAGATCGCGAAGCGCGCAGTTTATTTTCTCTTTCCTCATTCTTTGAGTGAGAAGAAGCAAGCAGATCGCGAAGCGCGCAGTTTATTTTCTCTTTCCTTATTCTTTGAGTGAGAAAAAGCAAGCAGATCGCGAAGCGCGCAGCTTATTTTCTCTTTCCTCTTTCTTTGAGTGAGAAGAAGCAAGCAGATCGCGAAGCGCGCAGTTTATTTTCTCTTTCCTC
>DVNX01000118.1 GCA_018714045.1 Candidatus Ornithoclostridium faecavium | reverse complement strand
TATTTGTTGCCGTCAATGTCGGTCAGATACGCGCCTTCCGCTTTGACCATGCACATCGGGAACGGCTTGTTGAACGCGAGATTGTGCTGTACGCCGCCGGGAATGTACTCTTTCGCCTCTGCGGTAATGGCCTTGGACTTAGCGCACTTTTTGTCGTAATATTCGGATACGATCTTGTTGTACTCGTCCATAGGAACGCTGTAGATGTTAGCGTCGGTAAGCTGTTTGAGGCTGGCGTTGATCTCTTTCGCGTTAGCCCATCTGGTAACGCCGTAGCCGGCTTCCTGCTTACCTTTAAGCTCAGTATATGTAACCTTCATTGTAAGACCTCCTGTTCATACAAAATCATTATATATAGTTTAACACTTTTTGCGCGCGTAGTCAATCGTTAATTTTTCAACGCGATAATCAATTTCAAGCGGCTTTGCCCCTTATTTATCAGCTTTAAGGTCAGCGTGTATTACAATACATTTAAAGTTTAATTTGTATAGTTTTTTAAAAAAATTAGTTCAGGTATAATATTGTTTTGGGAACAGACGCTATGATATAATGTGAATATCAAATTTAAGGGGAAAAATAATGGAAAAAGTCAAACGCGAAAACGCAAAATACGTCATCGATTTCGCTAAAGAGATCATCGACAGAACGGGTCCCCGTCTTCCGACGTCTCCCGAAGAAAAGCTCGGCGCCGAAATGATAGCGGCTAAAATGGAAGAAGCCACAGGCAAACCTTCCGTGACCGAGACCTTTATATGCGCACCCCGCGCTTCCATCGCCGCGATCCCTATCCTGGGACTTATAGGCATAATCAGCTTCGGTCTGTATTACATATCGCCGATAGCCAGCCTTTTCGCAACGGTATGCGATTTCATACTTGCGGCTATTCAGGTATTCACCTATTCGGGCAAGCTCGACTTCCTGTTCAAGAAAGGCGAATCGCGAAACGTATACAACAGCGTTGACCCCGCAAGCGGAAAAACCGAACGCACGATAGTTCTCGCAGGTCATATGGACAGCAGCTGGAACTGGAACCTTTCGCTGACCAACCCCAAGACGGCAATACCCAAGACCGTCATCGGCGTAGTCAGCATAGTCGCGCTTCTCGTCATGTCCGTAGTCGCCATCGCGGTAGGCAATATCAGCTTTATGTCGATAAAAGACCTGGCGACGGCTGAAAGCTACGGCGGCATGGAGATCTTCAGGATCGTTCTATATTTCCTCCCTCTTCTCTGCCTCCCCGGTTGCTACTGGCTCAGCATATACCTGACCTGGGATAAGAAAAAGGCTGCGCCAGGAGCTATGGATAACCTGACAGGCTGCGGTCTTGCGGTCGCCCTGGCGAAATACTACAAGGAAAACCCCGACAAAGCCCCCGAAAACTGCCGCATCGTCTGCATGGGCTTCGGCAGCGAGGAAGCGGGACTCAAAGGCGCGTCCGCTTTCTGCGAAAAGCATAAGAACGACGGTTTCTTCGACGACCGCACTTACGTTCTCAACCTCGACTCTTTCAGAGACCGCGACTATTTCAACGTAGTCAACGGCGACG
This sequence comes from Candidatus Ornithoclostridium faecavium, assembly GCA_018714045.1. GTDB lineage: Bacteria > Bacillota > Clostridia > Christensenellales > UBA3700 > Ornithoclostridium > Ornithoclostridium faecavium. Next base: position 12,857 of record DVNX01000118.1, on the reverse strand, counting down.
TATGGCTGGGCACCACGTTCGACAAGGATCTTACCCAGGTCTGCTATAAAGTAATGGACGATATGGGTCTCAACCCCAAGGTCATCAAAAACCCCGCGGGCGGCTGCGACTCCACTCCCGTTATGAGGATAGGCGTTAAAACGGTCACCCTCAACGCTCAGAACCCGACGACTACTGACTACTATCACACGATAAAAGACACGGTCGAAAATCTGGACGAAGACGTCCTTGCAACCTCTTTCGAACTGCTGGCAAAAACAGTTGACGCAGTCGCCGAATACGACAGCAAACGCAACTGTAAATAATTTTTCTACGATCTGATCGAAATAAAAAAGACGGGATTTTCGCCCCGTCTTTTTTATTGTATTTCCCTTTCGTCAGTTGAGCTCGGAAACTGTCAGCGTATCCATATCGAGTACGCACAACTTACCGCTGCTTTCGGGAGTGGGCACGCTGCCCTTTACCTGCCATACGTCGGTAAAGTAAACCTTGTCGCCCGCGACCACGCAATTTGTAATGTAATATCCGTCGAACGCGTCTACAAGTACCGCTTCGGGCTTCGCAGCCGAAAGATCGACCTTATAAAGTCCTTTGCTTCCGCTTCCCGCCGCAACGTTGCGGTAATAATACAGACAGCCGTCGTACACGAACATTCCGCGTGCATCGTCGGTCATTCCGAGAGAAGCAATCTCAGTCAACGCTCCGCTTGCCATATCGTATACTTCTACGGTATTTGTCCAGCCGTCGTTCATCATATAGATCTTTCCGCCATCGATAAGATATTCGTTGGGCTTGAAATCTTCGCTTACAACGGTCGCTTCTCCGCCTTTTTCAAAGTCGTAACGGTACATATACCCGTCCGCCACGAAATACAGATATCCGTCGCATACCGTAGTCTTGTAGTCGTCCACGCTCTCTGTTTCGAATATCACGGTATTTTCGGTGCCGTCCTTCTTCATTCTGTTTAGCCTGTTGCTTCCGCTGAAATTCGCGTAATAGATATAGTCTCCGTCAAACGAAAGGTGCATGCATTTTTCAGTCGAGATCCTCTCAGGTTCTCCGTTCACCAGAGACATTCTGTAAAGGTCGAAATTCACGTAAAGCTTTGTCGTCGCGTAGTACAGCCAGTCTCCGTCGAATGCGAAATCTGCAACAGGCAGACCCGTAACGCGGTATTCCGCACCCGTAACGGTGTCGTATTTATAAAGCCTGCCCCCGTCTTTCATGTTTATGAAATATACCGCTCCGTCCTTTTCTTCTGCCTTTTCGTAATAAGTCGCGATAAGTTCGGTCTCTTCGGGAGGAATAAATCCGTTCATAAGATCTCTTTCGTTTCCGCTATCGGTATCGAATTCGTAAAGATGCCTGTCTCCCGTCCTGAAATAATAAAGCTTGCCGTTGCTGCTCGAAAGAGAGAATACTTCGTCTTCGCCCGCGTCTACCACCTTGGATGCGCCAGTGAGAAGCTCCCAGGTATCGCCTATCCAGCCGCTGCCGTCTGCTTTAGCCTTATAAATGCCGTCGCCCGATATCTTCGTCGTCACCATATCGGTATTCACGAAATAAACGTAGCCGTCCTGCACGGTCAGATACTTTCCTTTCGACATGGTTATCTTCACGACCTTATCGCTTTCGTCCGTTACTTCGGCTATGAGACCGCCCGACACGTCTATCGAATATATCGCCGCGCCCGCGCTCATATTGGACAAAGTGAAATGCCTCGTGAAATACAGCTTGCCGCCGTCGGCTACGATATCTGATACCTTATAATCGTACAGCTTTGCGGGAGTCTGACCGCTTCCCGAAACGGAAACGGAATACAGCTTGCCGCCGTCGCTCTTGTTAGAGAAATATATCCTTCCTTCCGCATAAGTTATGTATTCTGATTTTACGGACGCGAGTTTTACCGCAACGGCGTCTTTGTCAGAAGATTTCAGATCCGCGACCGATATCTTGTAAATACCCGTCTTTTCGTTGTCGAAAAGGCTGTTTACGTTGTAATAGATGAAAGTCCCGTCTGTTGTTATCTCAGACGCGTCAACGTCGAGCACGCAGTCCGCTTTGCTGCCGTCGAATATCGAAACGCTGTTTGAAAGAAGGCTTTCCGAAACGTAGAAGATCTCGCCTCCCGCTTTTATCATATACGTTGCCTTATCTCTGTTGACTCTTTCCAGGGTTCCGTCAGCCGTGTTAAACGAATAAAGTCTGTTGTCGTCCAGACTGTTCTGGAAATAGACCGCGCCCGACGTTCCGAGTATGGCGAGATATTCTTCTTCCGACGTGATCTTCAGAACAGCCTGCAAAGTAAGAGTATTGTAGTTCTTCGAAGCTATCGTCGCCGTTATCGTGTATTCTCCCGGAGAAGTCGCGCCGTTTGCGCCGTCCTCGCCGCCGCTGTACGTTACCTGCGCTCCCGTCGGTACATTTCCCGTTACGGTTATCTTATGCGCCTTAGTGTCGTATTCGAAACTCGCCCCGTTAAAGACGATCGCGCCTGCCGCAAAATCCGCCTTGTTTATCGTGAGTTTCGCCGTCAGCACCAAAGTATTGTATCCGTCGCATTTTACCGTAGCAGTCACGTCGTAAACTCCCGCGTCGACCTTGCCGTTACCGTCGTACGTAACTGTCGCTCCGTCAGGCAGCGTTCCCGTTATCTCAAGCGATTTTTCAGTCCCGTCATACACGTAAGAAGCGTCTTTAAGTTCTACTCCCTCAATGTCGGGAAGCGACGGATCGCCCGCGACTATCGTAAGCTTAGCGTTAAGCGTTAGCGTTTCGTAGCCCTCGCATTCGATCTTTGCAGTCGCCTCGTAAACGCCCGCTTCCGTGCCCTTGTTGTCTGTGTAGGTCACCTTTGCTCCCTCGGGCAAAGTGCCGCTTATTTCGATAACGTGCTCCCTGCCGTCGTAATTCACGGTAACGTCTTCAAAAGTAACCCCGGTTATCTTTTTCAGATCGTTCCCCGTCTTGTCTCCTCCGCCTTCGTCGCCGCTGCACGCAGCAAAGACGAGCGCCGCAATAAGCAGAACGCATAATACGGCAAACACTTTCTTCTTCATAGCCTTTCCTCCTTTTATCCCTTATTTATATTTACGCAAGAGTTTCCTCTACGCGTTTTTGCTGTTCCTTTATTTCTTCGTTGAATTTTATTATCGATATCGGGAACACGAAAGGCGAGATTATCAAACCTACAACCACTCCGATCGCTGCGAGAACAAGTCCCACAATAAAGCTCAGTACTGCGAACAGGATTTTAAGTCCGATAAGGAAAAACAACCCTTCGAGGTCGAAAGAAAAGATTATGCCCGGCCATCTGACAGATCTCGTAAGCATAAACAACATCATATTCTGAACGGGAGAATCCAGTCTGAGCGTCGCCGCAAAAGAAAACACACTGTAAGAAAGGATCAGACACGCTATGAACGTCAGCCAGGTATCAGTGTCTTCAAGCGGAAAAGAAAAGACGCATACGAAAGCAAGTATAAGAGGCCATATCCCGAACGCGATGCCGGTAAATATACTCTTTCTCCTCTGCTTTTTCATGTCCCTGAGCGCCCCTTCTTTATTCTGTCGCTCGCTCGCCTGCCCTGCACGGTACGTATCGTAGCACGATTTGCACATAACGTAAGGAGACTCAGTTCCGTAATTTTCTTTCGTCACTGCGATACCGCAGTTCTTGCAGTAACCGATTGCCTGCGGCTTCGATTCCAGCTGTTTGCCGACCGCCTCGCTGACCGTCGTAGCCAGTGCTTCGGTATCCACTCCGCCCGCGCCCGAAAGATCCTGATCCGCGTCCAATAAAAGATCTATGCTAACCTTATATATCTGCGCCAGCTTTTTCAGCGTCGTCAGATCTGGTTCCGCGAGATCGTTCTCCCATTTCGAGACCGCCTGCGCGCTTACGTGCAGTTCGTCTCCGAGATTTTGCTGTGACAATCCGTGCTGTTTTCTCAGGACCGCCAACTTCTTTCCTAATGTCATTTTAATCACCCTCCGGTTTTATTTTACCTTATCATAGCACAAATTTCAATAGCCGTTTTGTTTTGGATTAGAAGAAAAGTGGAGTTGCTCTACCTTTGGTTGAAATCGTACAAAATGTCGCTTAAATGTAGTGAAACAGACTGTTTTTTCAGTTTTTTTTCTACTAATTGTTGAATTGCTTTCAACCTTTTGTTGATAAAGCGCAAAAGGAATTATTATCAGCCATAGTTATCCTGTGTATCTGAAGAACAAAAAAACGCCGTCGCTGAGCGGCGGCGTAAATGCTGTATTATCGCGATAACTATCATTTCGTTTTATATCCGTCGTAACCGGAAGAAAAATACTTTGAGTCTATCGCCTTGTTGCAGGCTATCCAGGTCGTGCGTTCTTCAAGAGTCTGTCCGCCGTGCCAGGTCTGTATACCGCCGTGATCTGCGGTTATTATAATCAGCCAGTCTTCGTTTTCGAAAGAAGGTCTCGAATATATCGCCTGCAAAAGCTCATAGCACCTTGCGTCCTGGCCGCGGAAACCGTAGTTTTCAACGTCTTTCAGGTAATCCTTGTCACCGTAACACGAGGTAAATAACGTTAGACACAACGCTATGACAAAACTGAAATTATTATCTTAATATGTTCCTCCTTACCTTACGTATAATGGTACCACCTCGGGCGCTTTTTGTCTATACGTTATTTTCCTCACCCGCCGTTAATTATTCCTCACAGCATAACAACAAAAAATAATTTTATAAACACGGGTACGATAATTTCAATTCAATCACTCTGCATTTGTCTGCCATATAGCATGAAAAAACCGCCGTTTTGCACGGCGGTTTAAATAAGCCTGTTCTTTATTACTCTGCATCTTCAGCGTATCTCAGTATATCGTCGTAACAAGCGGATATCTGAGTAGAGACTACGTTCAGCATGGCTTTCGCCTGCTCTACCTGCTCAGCATCGTCGCCGACAAGCACCTGTGCGTAACGGTGATATATCTGTCGGTAAGGTTCATATACGTGAAAGGAGCCTATAACGACGTATTTCAGATTGTAATCTCTCAATTCCAATTCGCAAGGCTCGAGGTTGTCTTTGTCGAGATTGAGAGCAACGGTCGTGAACGCCTGAAGCGCGGGAGCGCCCAGTTCGTCGAAATCAATGAAATTTATTTCCGTTATCGCGCTGCCGTCGTTGTTGTCGCCGAGTCCCGTCAATGTTGCTTTGAGTACGGGTATCCCTTTGACTTCGGCAACAAAACAGTCTATCTTCGCCTCTTTCAGATATTCTTTGAGTATTTCAAGCAGTTCGTATCTGGTCATTTTATATTCTCCTTTTCTCCGATAACCTCTATATAAAAGCTTACCGGTCTGAAACCGTCGTTGCACGATATCATCGCAGAATGTTGATCTTTCATCCAGCCGTCGTAAAAATTCCCGCCGCCTTTCGCAAGCTCTTCAACGAAATAACGCATACTCTCCCACGCGCTGTCGCAGAGCCCTTCGGGCTTTTCGCCGTTGCGGGAAACGTAAACGTCGCCTTCGCACACGTCGCAGGCATGAGACATAGGGTTTTCGTACTTTTTGATAAGATCGTCGTAACGCGCCTTTCTTACCGCAGTTATCTTAATATCCATATATAAAGTATAACAACAAAATCCGCCGTCCGACAACGCTTAAAGCAATTAATTCAGACGAATTTAAAATATATTAAACGAGTTATCTGCTACGCACGTATCATCTGCACTCTTATCTAAATGAAATACACCATTCCCGCAGCCGCCGACACCAGGATTGTAGCTATCGGGGGCATACTCTTTTTCTTTATCAGCCTGTAAACTATCATCGTAACGCCGACTATCGCGAATATTATCAGCGCGTGCCAGTTGAATTCTCCCTTTACTTCGAAATTGTTGTAATTTGCATAAAAGCATTTTACCAGAAGAAGCAATCCCGTAGAAATTATAAGCCCCCATATCACGGGAGTTATCCCTTCGAAAGCCGCCTTTACGTATTTGTTTTTCGCAAAGTTTTTAAATATCGTCGCGATTATAAGTATTATGCAGAAGGCGGGCAGCACTATACCGATCGTCGCTACCAGACTGCCCCAAAACCCCGCCTGATTGCTTCCGATAAACGTTGCGATATTCACCGCTATCGGTCCCGGGGTGGATTCCGCTATCGCTATGTAATTCCACAGAGAATCCGCGTCAATCCAGCCGCGCGAGGTCATTTCCTGCTGGATAAGCGCTATCATTCCGTAACCGCCGCCGAAAGAAACCGCACCTATTTTAAGAAAGACAAGGAAGAGTTCGAGATATATATTCATACGCCGTCTCCTTTCTTTCCAGCGTCTTTTCTGCCGTCGGAGGAAGTCTCGAATTCAGGGCTGTCATCGGATTTTACGTTACCCGTGTCTGTTAAATCCGTATTCCCGCCGTCACTATCATCGCCGTTGCACGCATTTCTTTCTGCCGTGGCGGCTTGATTATCCGAACTTGCCGCGTCGTCTTCCGTCGAGTCTTTTTTCTCTCCGCCGTTTTCGAGAGTGCGCCTCAGCTCTTCTCCCATGCCGTAAGCGTTGTCACCGTCGCGACAGATTATCTTCGCCGCCATGCCCGTGCTTACGCCGTTATTCTCTCCTTCTTTTTCCTCTCCACACGCTTTTGCATTCTCTGCGCCCTTCTTTTTGGCAACGATATCCCTTATTATCTGCAAAATAATTCCGAGCGCAGCGCCCGACAGGATAATGTATATCGTCGAAAAGTCAAGAGAGAAAATATCTATACAGGTCGCCGCTGCGAAAGTCAGCAAAAACACTCCCATCGTAAAGGCGTTCTTTTTGCCTTTCTTTATCATGTTTACGCCCGCAACGGTTATCATTATCGCAATGCCGACCTTTATCCCTTCGAACGCGTACGCGACGGCGGTAAGAGCCATGAACGCATCGTAAAAGACGGATATCAGATATATTATCGCGAAAGAAGGTATACACACCGCAAGCGTAGCCAGAAACGACCCGACAAAGCCCAGTATCTTATACCCGACGAAAGTCGCGCAGTTTATCGCTATAGGACCGGGTGTTGATTCCGCTATCGCGATTATCTCGTAAAGCTCGACTTCGTTTATCCATTTTTTCCGCACGACGAATTCACGCTCTATCAGCGCTATCATCGCATAGCCGCCGCCGAACGTGAACAGTCCTATTTTGAAATAACTCAAAAACAGGGTCAATGCCAGCTTGACCCTGTCTGCGGTAATTTTTATCATCTGTCCTCTAAGTCTTCGTATTTCCTTATTTGTACGATATCCTTATACGCGGGACGGATTATCTTGTCCGCGTTTATAAGTTCTTCCAGTCTGTGCGCCGACCAGCCGACTATACGCGCGATCGCGAACATCGGGGTATACAGTTCTTTGGGTATCCCCAGCATACTGTACGCAAAACCGCTGTAAAAGTCCACGTTCGCGGAAACGCCCTTGTAAATCCTTCTTTCTGAAGCTATGGCCTTCGCCGAAAGCTTTTCTACCGTCTCATAGAAAGAATACAGCTTGCTCTTTCCTTTAGACTTGGAAAGCTCTCCTACAAAGCGCTTGAACACCTGAGCGCGCGGGTCGGACAGCGAATAGACAGCGTGTCCCATACCGTATATCAGCCCTTTATGGTCGAACACTTCTTTTCTGAGTATCTTTATAAGATAAGCGTATATCTCGTCCTCGTCTTCGAGGTCGTGCACGTGTTCTCTGATATGCTTCATCATCTGCACTACTTTAAGGTTCGCACCGCCGTGCTTGGGTCCTTTCAGAGAAGCGAGCGCCGCGGAGATAGCGGAATAAGTATCCGTACCCGACGACGTGACGACCCTTGTCGTGAACGTAGAGTTGTTGCCGCCGCCGTGTTCCATATGCAATATGAGCGCGAGGTCGAGGACTTTGGCTTCCAGCTCCGAAAATTTAGTGTCGGGTCTCAGCATGCGCAAAAAGTTCTGCGCGGTGCTGAGTTCGGGATCGGGATGGTGTATGTAAAGGCTGTCGTCAAGGATATAATGGTTATACGCCTGGTAGCTGTAAACGCTCAGCATCGGGAAAACGCTTATCAGCATCAGACACTGCCTTATAACGTTATTTACGCTTATATCGTCAGCCTTTTTGTCGTAAGACCCCAGCGTAAGCACGCTCCTCGACAGGCTCATCATCATGTCCTTGCTGGGAGCCTTGAGTATGACGTCCTTAGTGAAATTTTTCGGAAGTTTGCGGAACTGAGTCAGCGTATCCGTAAATTCTTTGAGCTGTTCTTTATCGGGCAGATCGCCCATAAGCAGAAGATACGCAATCTCCTCGAAACCGTATCTGTCGCCCTTTATCAGACCGTCTACCAACTCGTCTATGCTGTACCCGCGGTAATAGAGCTCGCCCTCGCACGGCACGTGAACGCCGTCGACTTCTTTTGATGATACGATTTTGGAAATGTTTGTAATGCCTGCGACCACGCCTTGTCCCGATTTGTCGCGCAATCCGCGCTTGACGTGGTACTGATCGTAAAGAGAAGTGTCGAGGGGGTAACTCGAGAGACACATGTTTTCGTACTTGTCAATGATCGTCTTATCCGTCATCGTTACCTCCTTTGCCTTGCGGCAATAAATATTTTTCGCGGCAAAAGCCGTCGATTTCTTGATGGATCAACAGAACGCCGTTTGACGCGGCATACCCTGAAGCCTTCGTACCGAACTTTCCGTCGGACGATTAAAAATCACTCGCCGTCGTCCTCTTCGGCGCAGTTTATTTCGTATTCGGCAGAGCCGTCCACGGCATTGAGCACCGCCCTTTCGACAGCCTTCACCGCGGCTATCTCTACCAGAACGGGATTGAGTACGCTTTTCTTGCCCGTCGCCATCACGAACAGCGTATCGCCGTCGAAATCGGTGTGGACGGGATATATCGTGCGTGCTAAGCCGTTATGCGCCACTCCCGCGACCTTGTTAGCCGCTACCTTGTCGAGTTTCGCGTCAGTCATTATACAGCCTATCGTCGTGTTGCCCGTAAGCAATTTAAGATATTCGCCGTTCAGTATGCGCTCTTCCGCGCCTACGAACTGTCCGCTCTTTCCCTTGCAGCCGGCGACTATTTTTCTCGTATCCGTGTCGATAACGTCACCCAAAGCATTGACTGCGACCACTGCGGTCACGGTAATTCCCGCCACCTTCACGCTTGCCGCGCCGACGCCGCTTTTCGTTGCGTATTTCATTCCGCGGAACTTGCCGACCGTAGCGCCTTTGCCTACGCCCACCTGCCCGAACGTTATATCCTTGTCGGACGCGTTTTCGCAGGCTTTTCTTCCTGCCGCCTTGTCAGGCCAGTAATAATCGTCGTAGATAAGATCGAAGATGACCGCTCCGCATACTATCGGCACGCGCTTGCCGCCGACCTTTACGCCTACGCCTTTTTCTTTCAGATATTCCATGACGCCGCACGTGCTTTCAAGACCGAACGCCGAACCGCCCGTAAGCACGACGGCATGAACCTCCTGCGCCGACTTCTCGCTTCTGAGCAGATCTGTCTCTCGCGTACCGGGCGCGCCGCCTCTGACGTCGGCGCCGCATACGCAGCCCTTTTCGCAAAGCACTACCGTAACGCCCGTGTGATCGTCGTTGTAATGTCCTATTTTAAATCCCTTGGGTACGGTTATATTCATATTCTCTTGAACACGTCTCCTACGACCTTCATATCGCATTTGCCCGCGTAATTGGTCTTGAAATGTTTCATCACCGCGCCGATGCTCTTGTCGGGAAGAGACATGATGATCTCTTTTATCTCCTCTTCGCTCATCATCGCGGGGATGAACGCCTTGACCGCCGCTATCTGCGCGTCAAGCTCAGCGACCTTTTCGGGTCTGCCCGCCTTTTCGAAGCTCTCTTTTTCGTCGTACAACTCTTTTTCCGTCTTCTGCAAAATAGCGATGACGTCCGCGTCAGTCAGTTCCTGTCCCTTTTCGCGCTTATCGATCTTCGCAAGCATTATCTTGTTCATGACCACGCTGAGCACGTCCGACGCGCTTCTGTTGCGATCCTTCATCGCCTGTATTCTCGCTTTCTTTATTTCTTCGTCCAACATAAATATCTGCACCTTCTTTTAAATACTTTAAAACATATTATACTTGATTTGAGCGCTTTTGTCAAGGCGAGCTCCGCGAGGCTCCCTCGTCCGCGCTTAAACGGCAAACTGCCACCGAAGATCGGGTCGTTTTTTCGTTAAATTCGCATTGTTTTGTCGGATCGTCATTCAATCGCACAAATCACGTTCATTCCGTCCGCCGTAAACGGAATATCGTTATACAGTCTTATGACGTCGGACGGATCCCTTCCGTTGACGAATCTTACGGATATCTCTCCTCCGTTATAATCGAATTCGTATATCTTCTGCCCGAACTGCACCAGATCTCTAAAATCGTAAGCATCGTACAACTCTGCTTTCTGCCCGTCGACGTATATCTCCATCTCATAGTTATACGGACACGCAAAGCCGTAATTTGTTATCATAAAAGACGCCTTGCCTTCCCCGATCGTCAGATTGCTTGCAACGAGTTGATAGCCGAGGTGATATCTCAGATAATCGTATACGCTTATCTTTTCGTCGACAAGAAGCAACGGGTTGTAAGGGAACGCATTTTCTTTGAGTTCGGCTTCGGTAAGATAGATGCTCTTGCACTCCTCAAGGCAATATGCGTTTCCGTCCTCTTTGTAATTGTGCTCTATCGACAGGCTGGTCAGTCCGTAGCCTACGCATTGCCCTAACAATCCGACGATATCTATCTTCTCGCCCGATCTGCCCCAAGGCATTTCGCCGTCGGTTACGGTATACTTGCACTTGTTGAGGAGTTTATCGTAATTTTCGTCCTCCCACGACATCATTCCCCACTCGTGGTCGTATCCAACCAGAAAATCGTCGTGAACGCCGAACCTGCTTTCCAATTCGTCAGGGACTTTGCTCAGAAGTTCGGGCGTACGTACCATAAGCGGCACGCTTTCGGGTATCGCGTCGGCAAGCGCCTTTATGACCCTCTTTTCGTCGATATTGTTTATACTCGTGTGACCTTCGCCCCACAGTCCTATAATTCCCAGCTGAACTGCGTATACGACTGAACAGAAAAGTTTTTCGTTATCGCTTATAAATGCCTTGATCTGACCGCAATGCCTCTCGATATCTTTAGTACGCGGTCCTTTTTCCGAGCTTTCCGTCTCGTAAGCAAATCTCAAAAGTATCTTTATGCCCTTGTCTCTGACTGTTTCGAAATATTCTTTGAGCTGCTCAAACGCGCCGTCGGGGATATCCGTATCGCAATATTTCCCCAGATACACATATACTTGCAACAGCGTTATCCCGTCTGAAGCGTATCTTTCGAGTTGCTCGTCGAGAATGGCGTAATAATTCTCTCCGCTTCCGGGATAGCCTTCGTCTGTACCCAGATTGATATATGCTTCGCCTCTGAAACCTCTGCTCTTATTGGCAATATACCCGTCTTCGGGATCATAAAGAGGTATGCTGTCGTCCACTTCGTATTCAAAGCTTGTCCCGACCGCGGGATAATCTTTGATCTTCACCGTATCGCACGATACGACGCAAAACGACAACACGGCAATGACTGCCGCAATAAAACCGAGTTTCAATCTGCTTTTTTTCATAAAAATCCCCTTTTGATCGTTTCCGCACACGAAGCGTAAACGTTACAATAAATTTTAACATCATCGTCGCGCCCTGTCAACGCAAGTTTTTGCAACGCCGACAACGCTTGCCCCTTAGCTCTCCATCTCCCGATTTATTTATTTTATTCTGTTGATTTATCTTAGAAAATATTGTATAATCAATGAGCAAAACAAATCTGTTTCCGTAGCTCAGTAGGATAGAGCGTTCGCCTCCTAAGCGAAAGGCCGTGGGTTCGATTCCCGCCGGGAACGCCATTTTACAGGCACTATGTTATCCACATAGTGCCCTTTTTATGATGTTCTCGGCGGCAATCAAACCGAAGGTTCACGGTTCGCTCCGCTCACCCCTCCAGGTCGCAATCTCAGATTGCTCCCCGCTTTGGCTAAAAACATGCCACCGGCATGTTTTCTTAACGCGTCGCGCCCACCGGGAACGCCATAAAATCGCGTTGAAATACGCGATTTTTTCATTTTTACGCGATTTCAGACACGATTTTTGACAGTAATTTTTCGTCTATTTTTGGTATAAGAAAATGGGATGGACTAACGTTCGATTCCCGCAGGATGACGACCATCTTTTTTTACGGTTTTCATATACTCTTCAAGTTCGGCTTCAAGCTCGTCGTAATTTACTATCGTTCTGTCCCAATAGCTGTATGAGAAAACCTTCCCGCTAAAAATACAAGCCTCGACATCTTCTATCGTGGCTTGCTTCTTGTGCTTTTTGTTGTACTCTTTCAATGCTTTGTCAATGTTTCTTATCCTGACAATACCTCTTTGCGGCGGGTATTCTCTCAATGCTATCGCTGCCATAAAAGCGTCGAAGTCGATAAGCCAAGCCTTTTCGTGTTGTTCGCAAGGTACTCCGTATTGCAATACAAACCGTCTTATATTCGGTCTGCGCAAAATAGTGTCTTTATCTTTTTCAACAAACCGTCTGTGTAGGTATCCGCTCGTAACGGATACCAGACCTGAATAATACGAGCCAGCTCTAAGACGCGCCTTTTACGCGTTTTTTATCGATTCTCACTTGAAAATATTATAATATTATCTGCGCTCGCCTCGCTAAAACACACATTAAAATTCATAGTCTTAGAGTGCGAGCAGTTTTAAGCTGTGTTACCCGTACCTGAGGCAGCAGTATAAGCTTCGCTAAGTTTAACAGGTATCGATATGCGACAGCCGA
>DVNX01000014.1 GCA_018714045.1 Candidatus Ornithoclostridium faecavium | reverse complement strand
GCGGCGGAATGGCTGCTGTTCTCCTTAAACGCTTCCAGATAGCGTTGTCTCGAGAACTCGTCTATTGCCGTGAACTGGAAGAATCTTCTCTCTTCTGTCATTCCCACCGTGCATTTGAGCGGAACATATTTGCAGTCTATTTGCACACGTTCCCCGGGGTAGCTCATTCGCTCATATGGCTTTGGCGTGTATTTAGGCTTCTTCTTAGCCGCTTTATTGAAATATCCCAAGCGGCGCATAACTCGGTACAACGAAGCTACGCTGCGCGCATAATTGCGTTTTAGCAGCTTTACCCAAAACATTACCAATCCCTCATTGGGGTTGCGCTTACGCATGTTTTGGATGAGCCGTATTTCCTCTTCCGTATGCGCTCTCGGGTGGGAATGCGGTCTGCGCGACATGGGCAGCAAAGATCGTATATCGCCGTTATATCGTCTTCTCCAATAGTAGATCCATTGTCTTGTCTTTCGGTAACGAATTGCTGCCTTTGTTACTCCGTGAGCAAGCGAATACTCTATTACCGCTTGCTTGAACCTCAAGTCTTGTGTTATACTTGCCATAGCGAACAAGTCTCCTTTTTGTTTTTTGGGTTCAATTAAAGTTTAACATTAAAGAGACAAGTTCGCTACTTTTTTGCCCAATTTCGCGCGCCTCCCCCTCGGGGGAGGCAGACTGCTTTCTTTCGCTTAAACGCTGCCTTGCTTCGCTTTTACCTCCTTTTCGTTAACACCATGACTTTGTAACAATTGTATTGTAAACCTACATTTTTCTTACTAGTACCGGTATCTGCTCAGACTGACGCAAAACATATCTGCAAATGTCTAAGTATTTCGACCGCCTCAACGCGGCTTTACTGCCTTAAAGCGCAATCTTACATAATCGGCTGTCCAACCCGAAGGCGACAGCAGTTTGTTTGCGCATCTTTCCTGCGCTGCTAATGCGCAATCTCTTCTGTCCTTTTCATTCAATGCCGACAATTCGTATGCGGCAAACATTTCTATCCAATCAGCTATTCCGTCCTGTCCGCAAAGAGGCGTGGGTCTGTCAAAACGGACAATATATTTTACCTCGAAACCGCACTCTTTCAAAAGATCGCCGTATTCTTTTTCGTCAGGAAAAAAGAATGCGTGCCTGTATTCTCCGCCTCTCCTCATTATCTCGTCTTTCAACGCGGAATGGATAATTTCGGCATTGCCTTTTCCGCCCATTTCAGCGACAAATTCTCCGCCTCTTTTCAACGCTTTGCAGACGTTTACGAGCGCGGTTTTCTGCTTTTCCGCATCGATCCAATGCAAAACGGCGTTGGAGAACACTGCATCATAAGGATTTTCGGTAGAAAATCCCGTTATGTCTTCCCTGAAAAATCTGATTTTCGGGAAAAGCCTTTTCGCTTCTTCGAGCTGAGATTCGGAAGCGTCCATTCCTTCGGCGTCGTAACCGAGAGATCTCAGATATGCCGTAAGCTCTCCCCTTCCGCATCCCAAATCGAGCACGCGCGCTCCTTTGCCCGTGCTCAGAAGCGAAACGAGTGCTTTCCCGTATTCTCCGACAAAAGAGAATTTTTTGCCGTATTCGTCTGTTTTCCAATCGATATTCATAATATGTTCTTTACAGCATCGGGCGACACTATTTCCGTTACAAGCTCATCAGCGCGTCGAGCAGACTGTCCATAGCTACGTCCGCTACGTCCGCTGTGGTATTCAGGTGACGGTAAAGTTCACGATACTTAAAAATCTCGTGTATATCGTCGGTATCGAAAAGCTTAGCGAGAGCCTTATAGTAAGCCGCGCCTATCTTGTTCTCTAAGCTCTTGACCTTTATCGCCTCGTCTCTCGATATGCTCTTATGCTTTTCCATATTCGTCACCGCTTTAGTTATATGGTGAGTTATGTCGAGAAGGATAGAGACCATTTTTACCATATCTTCGTTGGGCTTGACCTTAAAAAGCCTGGTCTCGTCCACGGTCGTCTTAGCATAGTCGAGTATCTCGTCCAGCTGACGCGAAAGATCGAAAATATCGTTTCTTTCCATAGGCGTGATGAAAGTCTTGTTGAGTTCGTCAATAAGGATACGCCTTACCATATCCCCTTCGTCCTCTATCGAAATAACGTTGTCGCCGTACTTTTCGTCACAAGTGGTACAGTAATCGTAAAGCGCCTGCATTCCGCGCACCATCGCGTCGCATTGTTTTGCGAGCAATTCGAAAAAGTCCGTTTTTTTCTTAAATAAAGCCATAACTCCCTCCCGTTATCTTACGAATATCAATTTGAGTATAAAGCCGACGAACGCGCCTACGCAAGCCGCGACAGGAAACGTAAGTATCCAGCTGGAAAATATTTTCTTAGCCCTTCCCCAGCGCACCGCACTCACTCTTTCGGCAATGCCTACGCCGATTATGCTTGACGAAACGACCTGCCCCGTGCTTATCGGGATACCCGTAAACGAACAGGTCAGCGCGACCGCTTCGGTAGCGACCTGAGCGGTAAACGACTGCAAAGTACCCACTCTGTATATCTTTTTGCCGACCGCGTGTATCAGCCTGTATCCGCCGAAGACTATGCCCATCATTATGGCTGCCGACGTAAGCGCGACTATCGCGAAGGAAAACTCGTACGTTTCCACGTCTACGCCGTTGCATACCGCAAGCGTAAGAAGGTAAATACCCATAGTCTTCTGAACGTTGTTTATCGAAATAGACGTGCTCATGATGACGACGTTTACGACCTGCGCCGCCTTGAAATATTTCTTTACGCTCCTGTCAAGGTATACGCATATCTCCCTGAACAACTTATCCAGTATGAAACCTGCCGTGATACAGATAAGCGGCGTAAGGAATACCATAAGAATGACTTTAAGACCGACCGCAGTCCAGTTCACGCAATCGAAACCGAAACAGACTATCGCCGCCCCGACCAGTCCGCCGAGAAGCGTATGAGAGGTACTGTTGGGAACAGATACAAGCACGCACACGACAGACCAGACAAGCGCCGCTATCATAGTAGACAGCATGAAAACGAATCCCGCCTTAGGATCCACGTTTTCGAGCGTCTCGCTGTAAACGAGACTTCCGACTGTCCTCGCAACGCTGTCGCTCTTAAGGAAATAACAGATCACGATCGGCGCGATGAGCATGACAGCTCCCGCGATGATGAGGGCGTATCTTGCTTTGACGGCACGCGTTGCAACGCAGGTCGCGACGGCGTTAGCGCCGTCTGAAAACCCCATATAAAAAGTATAAAGCATGGCGAAAACCATGACTATAATTATGTACGCGTTCATCTTTTACCCTTACAGATCCGTTAAGACCTATTCCGTATTTAAAATTATACAACATTCGGACGTCTTATTCAATACACAATTTCGCACGCAGGTGCAAATATATAATTTATTATATTTCCGAGCAACGCTGATTACAATGAAAAATTAAATTTATTTTATGGATAATATAGTACTTGATCTGTCTGTGTATTTCAAAAAGACAATGCAGCGGGCAAAGTTTTTCAAACTTAATATTAATTAATAATAATTGATACTAATTAATAATACTGTTATCAACATGCGAAAATGAGACAAAATAACGGATATATCGGCATAATAAATAAATACGATATTTCTTTCGGATTAGCAGATTTTAGTTTAAGATCAATAATTAAATGCTTAAGCGATCAGCGCAAACAACGACTCACCGTAAAAATCCGAAACACCGCTCTATACAACGCAATCAAAACTGAAAACGGTCAAATTCGATTTAAAGCAGCCGCGCGATATATAGTAATTTTACGCATCTTGCGATTTGACGTTTAAAGCAAAAAATTAAGGCTCCGCGCAATGCGGAGCCTTAATTGTTTTATCAGATAACCGATATCCGTCTGTTCTTGCCGTCAGCCTCTTACCCCTGCGTTCTGAGGAATATCGGGAAGACTCTTGAAACCTTCTTTGAGATCTGCGTCGGTCGGGATAAAATCGCTCATCTTCTTATCGTTGAAAGCCTTATACGCGGTCATATCGAAATAACCTGTGCCCGTAAGCCCGAACAGTATCTTCTTGTGCTCTCCCGTCTCTTTGCATTTGAGCGCTTCGTCGACAGCGACTCTTATCGCGTGAGAGGATTCGGGAGCAGGCAGAATACCTTCGCATCTCGCAAACATTTCGGCTACCTCGAACACCTTTGTCTGCTCAACGCTTCTCGCCGTCATATAGCCGTCATGATACAGCTTTGAAAGTATCGGGCTCATGCCGTGATATCTGAGACCGCCCGCATGGTTGGGAGACGGAAGGAAACCGCTTCCCAGGGTGTACATCCTCGCCATCGGGGTGGTTTTGCCCGTATCGCAGAAGTCGTAAGCGTAAACGCCTCTCGTAAGCGAAGGACAGCTTGCAGGCTCGAC
>DVNX01000117.1 GCA_018714045.1 Candidatus Ornithoclostridium faecavium | reverse complement strand
TGCCGCTTTAAACCTTGTTCGTATTATTCTGGTCTGGTATAACAAGATACCGCCTTGCTGAAAAAAGTGCGCTGAACAGGTCTTTGCTTACGATGATGAAATCGGCTTGCACCGTAAAACTATCCACCGTTTCAGCGATTTGCGACGGACTGGGGATAAGTCTGAAAGAATTTTTCGATTCTCCGCTTTTCGATCCTCAGGTAACGGAGTATTAATTGTCTTTAGATTTGTTATTTCGATGAGTTCCGGAAAAGTAATTTAATTATCGATATTAAAACACTTACAGAGTTATACGTTCAGCAAGTACGAAATCGGTGTTCCGAGCTGAAAAGAAAAAACAGACCTTGAGGTCTGTCTTTT
Organism: Candidatus Ornithoclostridium faecavium; assembly: GCA_018714045.1. Taxonomy (GTDB): domain Bacteria; phylum Bacillota; class Clostridia; order Christensenellales; family UBA3700; genus Ornithoclostridium; species Ornithoclostridium faecavium. Next base: position 7,928 of record DVNX01000117.1, on the reverse strand, counting down.
TTATATTTCGTTTTTTACGCTCCGAAGCGCAGGATGGCGTAAAGCTCTTCGCAGATCGTGTCGGAAAGCAGCAGGAACGCAAGGCGGGTGACTACGTGCAATACTATGAATATATAGTAGCAGTTTACTCTTAAAGGCAAGCTTTTGCGTACGCACAGCGTTTCTGTCATGTCAAGGCTTCTTCTGTGTTTGTAGTTCATGAAGCGGAATTTGGTGAATATCCGTTTTATGCTGAGGAAAGACAATACGTATACTGCCGCCGTTGCGCATTCAAGCAGGACTGCGCCTATGATAAGGGCAGAAAATGTCAGCGTGCCGTAGTCGACGGACGAAAGATCTTCAAACCAGGTCGAAGTGATGAAAAGTTCGGCCGCGAGACTTATCACGCACAGCATAAGAGAGATAATAAATGCAGAGCGTAAAGACTGCGCGTAAGGGAAAAGCTTTCTTACAGTGAAATTTTTAAATCCTTTCGGAATGCTGTCGTCCGTATCGTCGATAAGCACTTCTTCTTCGGCTCTTTCGGCTTCCTCGCGTCGTCTTGCTTCCTCTGCGCGTCTGCGTGCCTCGGCTTCTTCTCGGCGCCTTGCTTCCGCTGCGCGTCTGCGTGCCTCGGCTTCTTCGCGTCGTCTTGCTTCTTCTGCGCGCCTGCGCGTCTCGGCTTCTTCGCGTCGTCTTGCTTCTTCTGCGCGCCTGCGTGCTTCCTCTTCTTCGCGGAGCCTTGTTTCCTCTGCAAATCTTATCGCTTCTTCTGCGCGGCGCCTGTTTTCTCTTCTTCTTTCTTCCTCTTCGTCTTTGTCGATAAACATTTTACCGTCAGCCAGACAATAGAGAAGAGTGCGTCCCGCTATATCTATCCGTACGTAAGGCGTGATGAAAATAAAGCCCTTGTCGTTTGACATGACGTCTGAAAGGCTGACTTTGTCAGCGATCGGGGGTGCTATGCATTTATATTTTCTGCAATAAAGGTAAAGCTGGGATCCGTAAAAATCGAACGAAGGCTTCAGCTCTCCCAGTACGGGATCGTCGCAACCTGTAAAGCAATATTCGCTTTTTCCTGAACCGAGCATGACGACGGGGTTGCAGAATGCGATATACGTCAGTTCTGCGCCGTCCGCAGTTGTTCCCAGTTCTGCGGCAACGAGGTTGACCAGGTCTTTCAGATCGCTTACCGTCGTCTCCTTACACGGACATAGCATCGTACTGCGCCCCGGAAAGAGTTTTCTCAATCCGTCAGGGGTCACGGGTACGCAGCCGTCGATATAATTTTTGTCAAACGTCGGTAAAGACGATATCATTTCTCCCTCTCCGTCAACAGATTAATTTAATTTTACAACAACTGCTTGTAAAAGACAACAGTAAATTTGTAAAACTTATATTTATTTTTTAAACCAAATAAAATTTTTTATTTTTATCCAATAAATGGAAATGCGGCGTTGTTTAATATATGAACGAAATCCCAAGGAGGAAGCAACGATGAAAAAGATCAGCGCTATAATAGCGATAATGCTTACGGCGGTATTGCTTTGCACCGCGTTCGTCGGTTGTACGAACAAAGACAAGGATGCGGATAAAACGTATGTAAGCATGGATATCAATCCTTCCGTCAATCTCGTGATAGACGGAGAAGGAAAGGTTGAATCCGTCGAGGCGGCGAACGAAGACGCGCAGGTGATGCTTTACGGCGAAGTGCTCGTAGGCAAGACTGCGGAAGAGGCGTTTGAGCTTATTGCGAATCTCGCGATCGAATGCGGATATCTTACTGAAGAGAACAGCGGCGTCAACGTTACGGTAGTTGCGGGAAACGGCTCTGCCGAGGCTGAAGCCAATATCGGCGAAACTGTAAAAGCTGCGTTCAACGCGGAAGCGGGAAAGGCGGATCTTAACGTAAATATCAACACGGGCGCAAGTTTTTCGTTGCAGAGACAGTTTGAATACATTAAGGGAAAATACCCCAACGTAAACGCGATACAGAATATGAGCATCGGCAAATTCAAGCTGGTGACCGAACTGGTCGCGAACGACGACGGCGTTACCTTCGAGTATGCGGCGACCCTCGACAACGAGGATCTTATCGAAAAGCTGAATAACTGCTACGAAAAGATCGAGCCGTACGCAACAGAGGCGTACAACCTCGCGGTAGCTCAGGCGAACGAAGCTTTCGAGATAGCAAAGACGACCGCAGAAGGCGCGGCATGGACTGCGTACTACGTCGCTCACATACTCAAACATCCTGTAAACTACGGCGCTATCTATGCGGCGTACGATATAGCGGCGGTGTCCGTCGACTACACTCTCGACGTTATCGAACTCACGATGGAATACGCTGACAAAGCTCTCTCCAACGTAGATACTCAGAAAATAGCGGATATCCTCGGAGTCGAAAAGAGCGAAGTCGACGCGGCAGTGACCGACGAGAACGGCAATATCACTCTCGAAAGTCTCGAAGCGTATATCGACAGAACGCTGAAGAACATGAGCGTAGAAGCTTACAATCAGATCAAGGCTGAACTGCCTGAACTGGAGACCTATATCAACGGCTTCCAGGCTGAAGTGGACGAGTATATAAATTCGCTCCCCGAAGAGTATGCGACCCAGATCAGAAAGATACTCTCGGATATCAAAGATCTCGGCAGCGACGTGTTCGAGTTTGTCGACAGCCTCGGCGATCTGACCATCGACGACGTGAGAACGGTAGTGACTTACCTCGAAGGCAAGCGCGACGAGACGATGCAGAAGATAGAAGAGGATCTGACCGCAGAAGAGCTTGAAGAAGCTAAGACCTACGTGCAGGCTTCCAACGATATTATCTCTTCCGCTCAGACCATATACAATACCGCGGTCGAAAGCGCTAAGAAGGACGCTGAGGAATTCCTCGCTCAGGCAAAAGAGGCGAGATTCCAGTGGAAGTATCAGCACGGCAACGGCGCGGCGGACGCAGAGTAATAAAAGACTTATCCGAGAGAAATCTCATAACATAATTCCATATTAGCCTATTTAAAATAGGGTAACCAAATCCCAAATCTACACACAACTGGCTGAGGGGCAACCGATTTTTCGGTTGCCCCTTAGTCACCCGTGTGACGGGAGCAAAGTCGGCTGTCGCGTATCGGGAGTTGTTTATAAAAGCGCGAGATTAAGCGTGCCGTGTGACGGGAGCAAAGTCGGCTGCCGCGTATCGGGAGTTATTTATAAAGGCGCGAGATTAAGCGGGTGTGACGGGAGCAAAGTCGGCTGTCGCGTATCGGGAGTTGTTTATAAAAGCGCGAGATTAAGCGGGTGCGACCCGAGCAAATTAGCTGTCGCGTATTCAAGCCTGCGTTGAAACGCGAAGCCGTACGTGCGCGCTCCGCGGTTGAAAAACTCAAAAAAGTATGTTATTATAATTATAAATATGTGCGTTGCATGCGCGAGGTAAAGAAATATGTATATAAGAGAACTTTTCGACAACAAGAAACTCGTTATGTCGGCGGAAGTGTTTCCGCCCAAGAAGAATGGCATGCTCGAGGGCGTGATAAGGGCGCTCAAAGAGATAAAGCCCCTCGATCCCGATTACGTATCCATCACTTACGGTGCGAGCGGCAGCGGCGGAATGACTACCGCAGACGTGGCGAGCGTGGTCATAGACGCTTTCGATATGACGGCGGTAGCGCATATGACTGCTGTCAATATGACCAAAGAGCTTCTCGAAGAACGTTTGCAGATGCTGAGCCGCAAAGGAGTCAAAAGCATACTCACGCTCCGCGGAGACATAGTCGAAGGAAGCAGGTTTTACGATTTCCGTCACGCGAACGAACTTGCAGCCTATATAAAGGAGCGTTATCCCGAGTTCGAACTGTTGGGAGCGTGCTATCCCGAAGGGCACCCAGAGGCGGCAAGTCTCGATGCCGATATTGAAATGGTAAAGCTCAAAACGGAGTGCGGAGTGTCGCATCTGGTGACCCAGCTTTTCTTCGATAACGCGACTTTCTACGACTTTGCGGAAAAGGCTGGAAAGGCGGGCATAAACGCTACCGTATCCGCGGGTATCATGCCGATAACCAATACCCAGCAGGTGGAGAGGATAGTCTCTATGTGCGGGGTGCAGATCCCGACGGCGTTCAGCAAGATATGCGCCAATTATCAGGGAGAAGATCTTTACAAAGCGGGCATCGATTACGCCATCGGTCAGATCCGCGATCTTATAGACCACGGCGTACAGGGTATTCATCTTTACACGATGAACAAAGGCGACGTTGCGCGTGCGGTATTCAGCGCGTTTGAAGGAGACAGAAAATGATAAAGGCTGAAGATCTCGCGAAATATCTCGGAAAGGGCGACGAAGCGCTGGCTCTGGCAAAGAGGGCGGTGGAGGTCGTAAGATCGGTCGCCGTAAACAGATGCGTTGAGGCGACTGCGGCGATAACGAGAGAAAACGGCACGATAAAAGTCGTTAATACGGTATTGACTCTCCCCGGCAAGGACATGGAGAAGCTTCTCGAAGGGTGCGACGCTGTATATTATTTCTGCGCTACCGTCGGCATTGAGGTGGACAGAGAGATAGAGCGGCTCAAGCTCAGCGACCTCACTTTAGCGTATGCGGCAGATCTGTGCGCGGGGCTGTGGGTGGACGCTTATTGCGACGAACTCGAAAAGAGACAGCGCGAAAGACTTGCCGAAAAAGGGCTTACCCTTACGGGGAGGTTTTCGTGCGGATACGGCGATCTGCCTTTAAGCCTGCAGGCTGATTTCATAGAAGCGCTGAAGGCGGATAAATTCCTCGGAATAAGGCTGACGGCGGGCGGCATGATGATCCCGTCCAAAAGCGTAAGCGCGGTCGCGGGAATAGGCGGTACAGCCAAGAAAATGCGCAATTGCGACGTATGCGCTAAACGCGGCTCGTGCGACGGAGGACTTTGCGGTGATTGACTTTGATAAAAGGTTGATACTCGACGGCGCAACGGGCAGCCTTCTTACCGAAAGGAGCGGCGCGCCCGCAGGGTACAGACTGGAAAGACTGAACGTTGAAAATCCCGACGTTGTGTATTCCGTACACCGCGATTACGTTGAGGCGGGCAGCGACATCGTATATACCAACACTTTCGGCGCGAATCCGTTGAAACTGGGCGACGAAACGGGGAAGATAATACGCGCGGCGATAAGTATTGCGAGAAAGGCGGCGGAAGGGAAAGCGTACGTCGCGCTCGACGTAGGGCCGCTCGGCAAACTCATAGGAGAGGGAGGCATAAGCTTTGAAGAAGCGTACGAAAATTACGCGGCGGTAATAAAGGCGGCTGAGGATAAGACCGATCTTATCGTAATAGAGACTATGACGGATATCGCTGACGCCCGCGCGGCTCTTCTTGCGGCAAAGGAAAACAGCTCTCTTCCCGTAATGCTGTCCATGTCGTTCGAAGAAAACGGCAGGAGCGCGTTCGGCACGGACGTGGAGAGTTTCGCAGGGATAATTTCGGGTATGGGCGTTGCGGCGATAGGCATAAACTGTTCGCTGGGTCCCGTCGAAATGCTTCCTATGGCGGAAAAGCTGATAAAGAGCACGCGCCTTCCGGTATTTATAAAGCCCAACGCGGGAATGCCGCGCTTTAAAGACGGCAAGACTGTTTACGATATCGACAAGACGCTTTTTTGCAAAGCGATGAAGAAAATACACGCGCTCGGCGTTAATATACTGGGCGGTTGTTGCGGCACTACTCCCGAATACATACGCGATATGGCGGCGGAGATAACCGATATCGCGAAGCGCCCCGCGTACGTTCCCGTGCGCGCGCTGAGCTGCTCGACGGCGACCGTTACCGTCGATTCTATGAAAGTCGTCGGCGAAAGGATAAATCCTACGGGTAAAAAGAAATTCCAGGCGGCGCTCAGAGAAGGCGATTTCGACTATATCCTGTCGCAGGGCATAGAGCAGGCGCAGGCGGGCGCGGATATCCTGGACGTCAACGTAGGGCTGAACGGCACGGACGAAAAGGGAAATATGGTCAGGGTCGTTGACGGCTTGCAGAAGGTCGTGTCCAAGCCTCTCGTACTGGACAGCTCGTCTCCCGAAGTGCTCGAAGCGGCGCTGAGACGATATCACGGCAAAGCGCTGATAAACAGCGTGAACGGCAAAAAGAGCAGTATAGAAAGCGTGCTTCCGCTCGCCAAGAAATACGGCGCGGCGGTCGTATGCCTCGCGCTGGACGAAAACGGAATACCTTCCACCGTCGAAGGCAGGGTCGCGATAGGGAAGAAACTCGTCGAAGAATGTCTTAAAGCGGGCATAGCGATAGAGGATATCTATGTCGATACCCTTACTATGGCAGAGTCTGCCGAAAGGGGCAGCGCGTTGTGTACTCTCGGCGCGCTGGGAGAGATAAAGAAGACGGGCGCGGGCACTATCCTCGGCGTAAGCAACGTGTCTTTCGGCATGCCGCACAGAGAGAATATAAACGCCTGCTTCTTAGCTATGGCGAAAGAGGCGGGGCTCGATCTGGCGATAATAAATCCGTCTCTTACAAGGATAAAGGCATCTGACGAAGCTGAAGATTTCCTTCTCGGAAAAGAGGGCGCGGCTGAAGCTTATATCGCTTACGCGGCTAAGACGGACAGCGTCAAGGCGGAAGATCTCGCTCCGTCGGACGCGCCCGATATGACGCGCGCGATAGTCGGCGGCATGGGTACTCTCGCTAAGGAGACGGCGGAAAAACTCCTTGAAGAACTCTCTCCCATGGACGTAGCGGCAAAGCACATAATCCCCGCGCTGGACAAGGTCGGCGAACTTTACGAAAGCGGCAAAATATTCCTGCCGCAGCTCATCGCGGCGGCTGACAGCGCTAAACAGGCGTTTGCCGCGCTCGAAGAGAAGATGAAGGGCGGCGAAGGAACGCAAGGAGACAAGCGTTTCGTGCTGGCTACCGTAAAAGGAGACATACACGATATAGGCAAGAATATCGTCAAGGCGGTCGTTGCGAATTACGGCTACAAAGTCGTAGACCTGGGCAGAGACGTAGACTATAAGATCGTGCTGGACGCGGTCGAAAGCAACTATCCGTGCGTGCTCGGTCTTTCCGCGCTTATGACCACTACGGCTCAGAATATGGCTGAGACGATTAGGCTAGTTAGAGAAAAATATCCCGATATACCCGTGCTCGTAGGCGGCGCGGTGATAACGCCCGAATACGCTGAGAGCATAGGCGGCGTCTACTGCAAGGACGCGGCGGCTACGGTAAAAGCGCTCAAGGATATATACAAGTAAAGCGTAAATAAATATAAGGTAAAACGCAAGGCGGCTCACTTAAGGGGAACCGCCTTTTTGCAAGCGATCGAGCTTTTGCGCTGCGCAGAGTTTTGTAAAACGGACAAAAAATAAAATTTACGTGCCCGTGTGGATAATATCAATATTTAATTGTTATAGTGTTTAAAAAAGACGGCAGACAAACTTGATTAAGGCTTAAACGTAATGTATATTGTAAGCGTCGGCTATGCTTCTTTCCCCCGTTAAGGAGCTTTAATGACTATTTATTGCACATACGACCACGCGACGTCCGTGTTATACAGCCAGTACCGTTACGTGATCGCTCAGAACAATAATCTCGCGGACGTCCTCAACATCAAAATAGTCAATATGACGGATCTGTTCAGGCATACTTACCGTATAGATTTCGTATGCAGGACTCACGGCGGCGCGGTCAAGGCTAAATACTCTTCGCCCGTTCTCGAATACGAGACGGAGGGCTTGAATTTCGAGATACCCAACTGCCTTACTCAATACGAAGGCTATGTGGAAGCGCAGCTCGTCATATGCGAGTACGACAACCTCGACGTTACGATAAAGAGCGTGGGCAGAGAGGGCGGTATCTTCGAGGTCGCGCCTTCGGCAAACGTATTGGAGGCTCGTATCGTAGAGCCCGGCAACGTATTGACGGAACTGAACGCCGCCGTACTGACTG
>DVNX01000116.1 GCA_018714045.1 Candidatus Ornithoclostridium faecavium | reverse complement strand
GCATATTCCAATTCTTCTTTCAGTCTCTGGTTTTCCGCAATAAGATCTTCTTCTACCGCTTTATCCATCGTCCGCTTTCTCGGTCTCCCGGCTCCCTTTCGTCCTCTTCTTTCTGCCATTAATCCGGCTTCTCCTTCTTCTAAGTATATACGTTCCCACAATTTAAGCCTTGTACGATAATGCGATTCTTCCGCCCTGCTTTTAGTGTCCCAATACTTGCGTACCGTCTCTCGGTATCCTAAATTGCTGTTTAACATATCCAGTATAACAGATATCTTGAACTCTACGCTATACTTCTTTTGCTTTTGCCCTTTTTTTGCCATAAAATATGCACCTCCAAAAATGTCTAACTTTTGGGGTGCACATCATCCGAGCGCGCTCTTTTTAATTTATTTAACAATTTAAAAATATCTTACCGTCTGCAAGGATCGTACCGACAACGCCTGAGCATTCAACGCCCCCTTACTACCCGCACCGAGGCGGGCGGTAAAAAAGATATATGTAACCGTCATGCAAAACGGTCTGTCGATTTTCAGCTCCGAACGCACGGCTCCTTTACGCGCCCTGCTTGCAGAGCGCGCCAGCCGTCACGCAAGGACGATCCGCGAAAGCCGTTATTTTATTTATCAATCGGATAAGTTCTTGTCGTTTATGTTGTCAACCGCGATTATAAGCGCTACGAGGAGCGGCGCGTCGGCGTCGTTGTAGCAATCCAGTCTGAAGCTGTCTACGAGAGAAATGAATTTCTTACCCGCTTCGCCTATCTTTTCGCCGTTCTTGTAAATTTCGAGGCAGTGCTGGATAAAGTCGCCTTTTATCTCTATCTCGTCAGCGTATCCCGTCAGAGTGAATTCTTTTTTGAACAGCTTGAACTTCTGCTTGATACGCGCGACTTTGTTTCCTTCGGCATCGTAAACGTAGCAGCTGTTCATAAACCATCTGATGAGTTTGTTCTTCACGGTATAAAGCAGGTTTCCGTCCATATCGTAAAGACGTTTTTTCTTCCTCAGAGAGAATACGGAACCTTTGACGACGAATTTGTCGACTCCGTTCTCGTCTTTTACGGTAGAGTTTCCTCTTATCGAAAACATTTTGTTTTTGATTTGCAGTGTGATCATAATTCCTCCGTTATTTTCCCATAGTATTCTCGACTACGGCTATCGCCGATGCTATCAACGCAACCCATGCCGCTATTTTTATGATAAGCGCGATAATGCGCCTCTTTTTTATAAGTTCGTAATCAGAATAACTGTTCTTTATTATCTCCGCTTCGAAATTACATTCCAGTTCCGCCGCGGGACTTCCTTCTCCGCCCGAACGTATCACCGTCAACGTCGCCTTAGGATCAGCCGTCGTCGGATGCAGCACGGCTTCGAATTCAAAAGCACGCTTGATCCTGTCCTTGCGGAAATCGAATATTCCGAAAAAGCTTACGATAAAATACAGCATTTCCCACAGCAACCACAGCGGGCTCAATATCGTATCCCAGCATATAAGCTTAAGCCGCGCGCCGTCGGGTATATCTGCTTTCGCCTCAAAATTGCCGAAGCTGTTCTTTTTGAATTTAACTCTTTTGCCGTCCAGCATTATCACGGGATTTGCTCCGGTCACCGTTCTGAATTTTATATCTGTCATCATTTCATCACCGCCCCCGACAATAAAGTAAGCAGGACAGCCGCAACGCAACAGACAGCCGCACCGACTATCTTTGCCGTATGTTTTCTGACCCTGACTTCGATAAGAAGAAGCAATACGGCAAGCACTCCCGTCACGACCGCGACGGCGCAGAAATAAGGAAGAGCCTTAGTCGCGCTCTCACTGAAAGAGGCAAACGCCTCGGTCGAGCTGCTGAAAAAGCCTGCGAAATTTTCGACCAGGATAAATATCGTGCCGAGAGTAACAACTACGAGCAACCCCAGAACCATCAAGTATAATGCCATGATAAGCGGCGTGAACGCACTGAGAAGAGTCAGCACTGTCGCCGTAACGCAGATGCCGAAGCATATATGTCCGACTCTCACTCCACCTATGCGAAGTTTAGCGTTTAAATCCATATCCACCCCTATACGCAAAATATACTTTATATTATAATAACATATGCGTATATTCGTGTCAATAGACAATATCCGTCAAGAATGTTCGATAACTTCCTTTTCCATTGCTAAAGCCTTTAGTCATTTACGAAAAACCTCTTGCGGCAAATCGTTAAGATATCGATTAAGAATTTGCTTTTAATCGACACGGGCATAAAAAAACGCCCCCGCAAAAGCAGAGGCGAACAGGATCAAAGTTCGAAATACAGTGTCCGTATTTTGTATTTGCCGAAATCTATCGACGCGCTCTCCGGCTTGCCTTCCTTGCGTTCCAGCATATCGGCATAATACAAGGCTTTATATCTGAAACCTGTGCGGATCTTCGCCGTCGCAACCTCGCCGTACCTTTCGTATATCCTGGCGATTATACCCTTTCCGTCGTGCGACGGCTTTAACGTCTCGACGATAACGTTTTCGTTGCCGTCGTCGACCAGTCTTTCGAGAGAAGGCATAAAGTCGCATACGATAAGCGGATAATTGTAGCAGTAAGCTCTTTTTACAAGATCGCTCTCCTTCCACGTTCCCTTATGCGGATAGATAGCAAAGCCGAAATAATGCGTGCCTCTGTCGCATTCTGGATCCGGACGTTTGGGACTTCTGAGAAGATTAAGGGAAATATATCCGTCCTTTACGCGGTAACCGTATTTGCAATTCGAAAGTACCGCAAAACCGTTGTTTTCGCCGTCAACGTTGACGAACTTGTGCGCGCATATCTCAAACTGAGCTTTCCTTGTCGGAGTATCGTCGAGAGTCGATCTGTCCACGTTACCGAACTGAATATCGCAGTTCACGGTATCAGAGTAATCGACGGGCTTGAATTCCGCCCTCAACATTTTGAAATCCTCGTGCCAGTCCGCTGTATTGTCGAATTCGACAAACGCGTCGCCCGCTTTCAGAGTGACTTTCTGCACCAGCGCGGAAGCTCCGTATATAAAAGTCGCTTCTCTTACAGCGGTCGGACCGTCCACGTAACATCTGCTTTCCACAAGGGTCATAGCAGCTGAAGGAAGCTGACGGTAATCCTCTCTTATATCCCAGGCGTTGTAGAAGAGTTTCGGGTCTTCGTATACGACGAGTTTGTCAAAATAGCCTCCGCAAATTTCCCTGCCCGTGTCGGTTTCGACCATTGAATCTATCCAGCCTTCCTTATTGAAAGTAACCTTTATCCTGTCGTTTGCGATAAAGTTTTCGCCCGCGCTTACGCCGCTTTCCTTACATTCTTCCAGTTTAGCCGCGCTGTACGGCTGAACGTTTGCGACGTACCATTTATCGCCGTCTTTCACGTATTCTTTCCTGTCAAAATCTACGGGATTCACCGCGCTTAAAACCCCGTCCTCTTTTTTCATTGCAAGGAGCAGCCTGTCTCTCTCTTTCACGACCTTATCGTGAAGTATCTTATAGCGCGCAACGCTTTCGTCGAAAACGCGCTTTATCGAGCTGCCCGGAATAATGTCGTGGAACTGATACAAAAGCACCTCTTTCCATATTTCGTCGAGAGCGGCTTTGTCCCGCTTTATTCCCTTTAAAGTCGCGAGAGAACACAGCCATTCGAGGGTATGCAGTTCCTGCTCCATAAGTCTGTTATACAGTTTGTTTTTTGCCTGAGAGGTATAAGTCCCCTGATGCTTTTCAAGATAGAGTTCCCCTTCGTATACTGGTATCTTAGCTTTTTTATCCGCAGAAAGTTCTTCGAAAAACTCTCCCGCGCTGCCGAATTTTACAGGCGCGAGACCGTTTACGTTCCTCTCCCTTTGAAGAAGTTCGAGCGGAGCTTCTCCGGGACCTCCTCCGCCGTCGCCTATGCCGAATATCATAAGCGCGTGATCGATATCTTTGCGCTGCGGATTGCCCTTAAAGGATTTTACGAAAGCCATCGGGGTCGCGGTCGAATTGTAATTGCCCTGCGGCGCCATATGGGACAGTATCTCGCTGCCGTCGA
>DVNX01000115.1 GCA_018714045.1 Candidatus Ornithoclostridium faecavium | reverse complement strand
GCTTCATGACTTTAACGGGCAATATCGTCATGGATATGTCTTACGCTTCAGGCGTACACAGAAGCGCGCTGGTCGCGACGGGCTTCGTGCTTCTCGTATTCATACTCATACTCAACGGCATTCTTTATTCTGTAAAGGGTAAAGGCGTGAAGGACGCGGATAAAAAGGCGTTCAGGATGCGCGTACCCGCTGCCGATAAGACTCAGGCGATCGGATTCAGAGGAAAGACGCAGTACGCTTTCGCGGTATGCGGGGCGGCTTTTGCGAGATCGTACAACGTTTGCGCGGACGCTGTCGGCAAAGTTACGGGCAGCGTAGGAAATTGTTTTAAAAAGGTCGGCGCGGCGGTATCGGGCGCGGCAAGCAGGGTCGCAAGCAGATTTACGGGTAGCGGCAAGGACGAAAGCGGCGCTTACGTTTACAGGACAAAGACCGCGTATTACCGTTTTCTGAAATATCTGTGCGTTGCGGGCAGCGCGCTTATGGTCGCGGCGATAGCGTATCTTATAGGATTTATCGTCGTTAAAGGCGTAGCGGCGTTCGCGGAGATAGGTTTTGCGGAATTTCTGTTCGGAGAGAGCGGTTCGGGCAAAAACTCTCTCGCTCCCGCTTTTGTAAGTACGGGCGCGCTTATAGGTATAGCTCTCGCGGTCGCGCTTCCGATAGGGGTATGCGCGGCGATATATCTGGTCGAGTATGCAAAAAGCGGAAGCAAGATCGTAAAGGTCATAAGACTGTTCACGGATACGCTTTCGGGCATACCCAGCATAGTGTTCGGACTTTTCGGCGTCATCGTGTTCAACGACGCGCTTGGGCTCGGGTACAGTCTTTTATCGGGCGGACTTACGCTTTCGGTAATGATACTGCCCACGATAGTGAGGTCTGTCGAGGAAAGCCTTATAAACGTTCCGCTCGCTTACAGAGAAGCAAGTTACGCGCTGGGCGCGGGCAAATTGCACACGATCGGCAAAATAGTCCTGCCGTGCGCACTTAAAGGCATACTTACGGCGGTAGTGCTCAGCATAGGGCGCATCGTCAGCGAATCCGCGGCGCTTCTGCTTACCGCGGGATCTGTCAAGAATATGCCCAAGAACATTATGTCGCCGGGCAGCAGCTTTGCGGTCATGATGTATATGTTCGCCAGCGAAGGACTTTATATGAACGAGGCTTACGCGACGGCGCTCACGCTTATCGTTATAGTGATAGCGATAAACGCGCTGGTATTCGCGATAAAGCCTGACAAGGAGAAAAAAAGTGAAAGTAAGAAACAAAGCAGATGAATTTCAGCTCACTGACGTTGCCGTAAAGATGAGGGACGTAAACCTTTATTACGGCGATTTCCACGCGCTGAAAGATATAAACATGGACGTGACTAAAGGGGAGATAACCGCTTTTATCGGACCTTCGGGTTGCGGAAAATCCACCCTTCTCAAATGTATAAACAGAATGAACGATCTTGTAGAGGGTTGCAGGATAGAAGGACTTTTCGAGATCGGCGGCAAAAACATATACGCTCCCGGCACGGTGTTGCAGACGCTGAGAAAGAACGTGGGCATGGTCTTTCAGAAGCCCAATCCTTTCCCGATGAGCGTATACGACAACATTACCTACGGACCGCGCCTTTACGGGATAAGGGACAAGGCGACGCTTTCGGAGATAGTGGAAGTAAGTCTTAAGAGAGCCGCTATGTGGGACGAACTCAAAGACAGGCTCGACAAGTCGGCGCTCGCGTTGTCGGGCGGTCAGCAACAGAGACTTTGCATAGCGCGCGCTTTGTCGGTAAGCCCTCAGATACTGCTTATGGACGAGCCTACCAGCGCTCTCGACCCGATTTCGACGGGAAAGATAGAGGAGCTGTGCGCCGAACTCAAAGAAAAGGTGACTATAATAATGGTCACGCACAATATGCAGCAGGCGGCGAGAATATCGGATAAGACGGGATTTTTCCTTTTGGGAGAGCTTGTCGAATTCGGAACTACGGAGCAGATATTCTCAAATCCCGCGAAAGAACAGACCGAGCGTTATATCACGGGAAGATTCGGTTGATGGCTGTATCGCGCTTGCGCGGCGCAGTCAATAATGATACAATATCAAGGAGTGAGTATGGAAAACGGATTGGAAAGCAGGCTGAACAAACTCAAAACAGACTTTGCAAAGATGTGCAGGACGGTAGAAGGAATGCTGGCTTCGGCAAACGCTCTTCTGGTGAAGCCCGACAACGTAGCCGCTGCCGACGTCGTAAATAAGGATAAACTCGTGGACGAAGCGGAGGCGGACATAGAAAACGGCTGTATGAGACTTTTGCTCCGCAATCAGCCTTTTGCAAAGGATTTCAGGGACGTGTCGTGCATGCTGAAAGCGATAACGGACGTCGAAAGGATAGGCGACCAGGCGGCGGACATAGCGGGGCTTACCGTGTCCATGAGCGAAGGTACGGACGAAAAGGCTATCCTCAAAATGGGCGCGCTCGCGCTTACGATGGTAAGAGACTCTGTAAACTCTCTTCTAAACGAGGACACGGCGCTTGCGGAAAAGACTCAGGCTCTCGACGACGAGATGGACGGGCTTTTCGATCTCGCCTGCGCGGGGATAGTGGAAAAAATAAAGCAAAATCCCGATATTGCGGGTACTGCGGCGGAACTTCTTATGATCGCAAAGTATTACGAGAGGATAGGAGATCACGCCGTCAACATATGCGAATGGGCTGAATTCGGAAATACGGGGATTCACAGCAAACACCAATGAACGATCTGATTTACGTTATCGAAGACGACGAAGGAGTACAGGAAGTATACGAAAGCGCGTTCGACGGGCTTTACGAGACGCGCATTTTCGGCAGCGGAAAGGAGTTTTTCGAGGCGTTCAACGCTAAGAAGCCGTCGCTTGTCATAGTGGATATAATGCTTCCCGATATGGACGGGTATACGATAATAAGCAATATCCGCGCGAGGGACGAGAGGATACCCGTCATCGTCGTATCCGCAAAGACAGACGAGATGAGTTTCGTGAAAGGTCTGAACAAGGGCGCGGACGACTATATGGCGAAGCCTTTTTCAGTCATGGAGCTTCTGGCAAGAGTAAAGGCGGGACTAAGGCGCGCAAAACTGTTCGTGCGCGCGCACGGCGACTTCGAGATAGACAGGAACAATTACCGCATTTTCTACAAAAAGAACGATCTCAACCTTACGCTCAAAGAATTCAGACTTTTCGAATACCTGCTGTCTGCCAGCGGCAGAACGGTGCCCAGGGAAGAGCTCTTCAACGAGGTCTGGGGCGAAAGCTTTATGGGCGAAACGCGCGCTCTCGATATGCATATCGCAGAAATAAGGCTGAAACTGTCGGGCGCAGGCGCTCCCAACGTCATAAAGACGGTGAGAGGCATAGGTTACATGGTGGAATGATGAAAAAAAGGATAATACTTCAAAGCTTCGTTATTTCGATGCTGACTGCGCTCGTTGTCTTCTTTTCAGGTATCGCGACGCATTACAGCGTTCAGGATCACAGGATAAAAGAAGAGATGGTTTCAGATGCGAACATGTTTGCCGACCTTGTCGGTGACGATATTTCGATCCTGCAAGGCGTGTCTGATTTCGGAAGCGCGCGCGTTACGGTCGTGGACGAGAGCGGAAAGGTTCTTTTCGACAGCGGCAGGAGCGACAGCGAGAATATGGACGACCATTCCGGAAGAGAGGAGATAATAGCCGCATTGAACGGCAGTCCCAAGGTCGTTAAAAGATATTCCGGCACCCTTAAAAAGGATATGTATTACTATGCGGTCGCTGTAGATACCGCGGCGGGCAGACGCGTAGTCAGAGTCGCAGAAAGAGCGGCGGACGTATGGTCTTTCAGCGGAATAGCGCTTTTATACGTTGCGGCGGCGCTCGTAGTCGCTTTCGTGCTTTCGTACGTGCTCGCTAAAAATCTTTCGGACAAGGTAGAAGCAAGGCTCGTAGGACTTAGAGACGGACTGAGGAGCGCAAACAGCGGAGATTACGCGATAAGAGCTTGCGATACGTCTGACGCTCTGGATTTTTCGATAATAAGCGAACTCAACGGTCTCGCGTCCTCTCTTAAAGAAAACTACGAAACGCTGAGAAAGGAAAAAGCAAAGCTGGACAGCGTCGTATACAATATGACGCAGGGGCTTATCGTCGTTGACAAGGATCTGGGCGTAGTGTTGAGAAACGGCGTCGCTCAACAGCTTACGGGTAAAGCGAAAACGGGCGTAAATCTGATAAACATGATCGACGACGGCGAGTTTTTCGAAAAGCTGCATTCAGTTCTCGAAAAGGGAGAAAACGAGACTTTCCCTTACGAATACAAGGGAAAGGATCTGGTCGTGAATGTGTTCAGACTTAAACTGGGCGGCGCTGACGACGACCTCGGGGTCATACTCATAAGCGACGTCACGAAAGAAAAGGAACTGGCAAGGCAAAAGAGCGAGTTTTTCGCCAACGCTTCTCACGAGCTCAAGACCCCGCTTACCTCGGTGCAGGGACTGAGCGAAGTGTTGTTGTCGAGAACGGACGAAAATTCGCCCGACTACAAGTATATAAAGAGGATACACACCGAAAGCGTAAGACTCCACAATATCGTGATGGATATGCTGTATATCAGCAGGCTTGAATCGAGAGAGGTGGCGCGTAACCGCGACGACGTAAACCTCAGCGATCTTGCGACGGAATCGTTTCAGTCTTATAAAGAGGAGATCTCGGCAAAGGGGCTGAAAGTCACCGTGGAAGGCGAAGCGCACGTTGAAGGAGACGAACACAATCTGTACGAATGCGTGCACAACGTTATCGGCAACGCTGTGCATTACAACAAGCAGGACGGTTTTGTCGCGGTAAGGCTTTCGCAAAAAGACGGCAACGCCGTGTTTAGAGTAGAGGACGGCGGCATAGGTATAGCGAAAGAACATCTGCCGTATATCTGCGAAAGGTTTTACAGGGTGGACAAGAGCCGCTCGAAGCAGACGGGAGGCACGGGACTCGGTCTTTCGATAGTAAAACACGTTGTCGCGCTTTACGGCGGCACTCTGAGCATAGACAGCAAAGAGGGAGAGGGCACCGTCGTGACTATCACGCTGCCGTCCAAAAGGGCTGACAAGTAAAGAACTTATCCGAAGGCAAAGAAAAGAAGTCTCTGAAAAGGGACTTCTTTTTGCATATTTATTCAGAAAAGCGCGTCGATTTATTAAAAATAAAGTCAAAAATCTCATAATGCAAAATTTTTGTCAAATTGTAGCACAAATTTCAAAAAGCATCTTTTATTTGTTTTTCAGCTATGTTATAATATTGACAAGGAAAAGCTTTACGCGAGTACGCGGGGGCGAAGGAGGCAAATTATGCGTATAGAAATCAATGCAAGAAATTACCGTGTCAGCGACAGGCTGAGAGAGATCATCGAAAAGAAAATGGAAAAGTTTTCCCGTTATTTCGAAGACGACGCTAAGGCGGTCGTAACTCTCAGAGAAGTGGGCAAAGACAAATACGCTATGGAAATCACTATCTTTTTCGGCGGCAATATGGTAAGAAGTGAGGTCGTATCCGACAATATGTACAATAATATCGATATCGCTCTTCCCAAGATAGAAGGTCAGATCAGAAAGCACCGCACGAAACTGGGCAAAAAGATCAAACAGACTGCGATCGACGAAGCCAGCATCTATGAGCCGCAACCCGCGCAGGAGAAGAAGCGCGAGCTGGTCAGGACCAAGACCCTCGATCTCAAGAAGATCAGCGTGGAAGAAGCTCTCGAAGAGATGGAACTGGTCGATCACGACTTCTATATATTCCTGAACGAAAAGACGGGTAAGGTCAACGTTGTATACCGCCGTACGGACGGCAACGCGGGACTTCTGGATCTGTCTTACGCGGGATAATAAACAATTGAAAAAATAAACTGAAAAATCCGTCGCATTACCGCGGCGGATTATTTATATTTCCGATAATCAATCTTCTAAATTATTTCTGTCGAATAACTGAGAGTCAAAAAATTCCTTAATGCTTATGTCGAATCCTTCGCATATTGATTTTGCCGTGCAAAAACAATACGGACCTGCCTTAGGGCGCGTCTTTTGTGCGTCTTTTGCCAAAGTTCGCTTGAAAATATGTATACTATTATCAGCGCTCGCTTTGACAGAATACGCAACAAAATACGTTGCCCGAAGGCGTGTTCGGTTTAAAGCGAATAAATCTTATATCGTTAATTGAGACGAGCGTATTATTGCAAATACATACTTTGTCGCTTTAAACCAGGTCCGTATTGTTACTGCACGGCTTATTTAACGACAATACGATAAACGTATTACAAAAAACTGAGACGTGACGCTTTTTAAAAACAGGTCGTGCTTGGACATGTTTTTCTCAATACACAACTGTTCAATTCTCAAAGCGACTGCGTCTTCTAAGAGCATTTTATACCTCTATAAATGAATAAATCTGATTGATCATTCCGTTTTCGCGCGCATTATATAGTCTTCCATAACGAAGCCGTCGCCTATTTCCGTATCGAGGGAGCGTTCGTTTATGAAACCGTTTGCAAGGTACGCCTTGATCGCGCGCTTGTTGTATTTGTTTACGTGAAGATATACGGACGTGAAGCCCAGTTCTTTCGCGCGTGCCTTTACGAATGAAAGCGCCTTTGAGCCGTTGCCTTTTCCGCGCAGAGAGGAGTGAAGATAAAGCTTTGACAAAAAGAGGGCGTCTTCTTCCTTTTCCAGTTCGATATATCCGCGCATAACGCCGCCTTCTGTCAGCGCGTAAAATTCCGCGCCGCCGTCGTACAGCTCAAGCATAGCCTTTTCGCTCTGAAAATTACTTACCATATAGTCGATCTGCTTATCCGTGATTATTCCCGCGTAACATTCGCGCCATATCTCTTTCGCGAGTAAGGCTACCTCTCTAAGGAGCGCGGGGTCGTTTATTCTGATGATTTCCATAATAGCTTTATTATAATTCCCGCGCGGGCGCATTGTCAAACGCGCGTGCAAATCGAGGGCAAAATAATTGTTTTTTACTGAAGGATAATATATAATAAAAAATATGAAGAAAGCGGTATTGGTCTTAACTTTGATAATTGCGTGCGTATTCGTGTTTGCTGCGTGCGATACGAAAGACGACGTAACCTATTATCAGGAGACCGTCGTCGGCAAATACGGCGACGGTATAAGCATGGTGGGTATCGTCACGCCCGATACTGCTCCGACTTATTATACGGACGTACCGCGAGTGGAAAAGTCTATATATTTCGATACCCGCTTAGAAGGGTGGCATTTTACGGGCGTTTACGTGGTAAAGGGAGAGAAGATAACCCTTACCGTTCCTGAGGATAAAGCCGACGGCAGCATAACTGCGACCGTGGGCAGGTATTCTTCGGCGGCATATACAGTCGCCATAAACAGTTCTACGTTCTCTTTCGTTCCCACGGTATCGGGACTTCTGGACGTGAACCTGGGCAACTGCTATGGCGACGATTTCTGGAATATGACCGTATCGGGCGGCATTGCCGCTTCTTATTACAGACTCGGACTGGACAGGGTGGCAGAGTGGGAAAACAGTATAGGCTACGCCGTGGTAGACGCTGCCAACATAAGGCTTTATCTGCCTTCTGAATATCTCTACGCGTCGACTGATATCGAAGAAGCCGCGATCTGGTGGCGTTCGCTTTGCGAATACGTCGACAAATATCTGATCGGCGATTTTGCCGCGGACAAGCTGACTACCACTGACGTATTCGTGACCGCTTCGGTATCCGCTCCTTATTACGACGTTAAGAAAGACGCCTTATACGTGCCCGTTTCTTACGCGGACAAGATCATAGACAGCGACGCGCTTACCCGCGGGCAGATATGGCAGATCGTGCTTGCGTTCAGCAAGGGAAAAACCGCTTATGCGGGAGCGACGGGCTCTTCTTCCGCTGCGGTCGCAGAGATCGTCGCTGCGGGCGCTTTCGTAACGCTTACAGACAGCGTTCTCGACGAGGAAAGTTCGAGCGAATACTGGATAAACAATGCTTACGATTGCCTGAGACTGAGCCTTACGGGAGATCTTAACGCTTACGGCGATCTCGCCGCTTACGTAAATCTGATACACTCTTTCGGAGAAGAAAAGGTGGTCGGGACAGCTGTCTCATATCTTTTTCCCGAAGAGGGCTCAGACCTTTCGGGCGTTTCTCTCGCTCAATATTTCTGCGATTCGTTCGCAGAGGACGATATAGATCTTTCGCCGTATTTTGAGACTGTGTTCGGCATAGAGACCGTGGCGGCGGAAGGCGAGCTTACGCCCTACGTGCCCGTTCAGAGCGTTTTTGCTACGGGCGTCACAGCGGCACAGGACAAGACGGGCATTACCGTCAATTCGGGCGAAAAGAAGGCTTTCGATTTCCGTAACGCAGTGATATCTACGGCAAGTTCCGTGAATTTGAAAAAGGTGCTTATCGGAGATAAAGAGTGGCTCCCCGACGAAGACGGACTATACAGATATAAGCCGTCCGACGACGTTATCTCTCAGGATATCACCCTCGAATACGAAGCAGACGGACAGACAGTGGTGCTGAGAGGCAGGCTGACCTGTAACATCGCGGTATCCGTATTCACGCGTTACGAGAACGTTCCCTGGCGCGATATGAAGAGCGCTGTCAAGGAATACGCCGAAAAGGGCGATGCCTATCTTGCGGACGAAAGAGCGGTCTTTAAAGCAGAGATACCGCATAACGAAGAGGTCGACGACGGCGTTTACACGTTCAGCGTCAATAAGGGCGTGATTCAGGTGGAAGAGACCGCGACTTACGTTATTTACGTCAGGAGCAAGGGCATGACCCGCGTGGATTTCGGCGTTCCCGAGTATATGTTCACAATGTTTGAAAATACGCTCACGGTCAGCGAATATACCGATCTTTTGTGCTATGAGATCGAGCTGCAGGAAGGCGTTTCGTATTATTACGACGTCTATATCCTTGCTACGAAGGGCAATGCTTACGCGTGCCTCGGCATAGAGAAGAAAGGAGAGGGCGTCATACGCGATATCGACGACTCTTATCTCGTTTACTATCCTTTCGACAGAGAAGATATCGCTGAATACGATGCGCCCGCGATCACGCCCGAAAACTTCGGCGTAAGCAGAGAGGACAGAAAGCATTACGAAGATCTCGGCGCGACGTTGACGGAATACCCTGCGGCGGAAAAAGGCTCTGACGTCGCGGCGGCGACCGACGGTAACGAGGACACCTCTTTCACGTCGAAAGAAGCGCTTTATCATACTTACGTTTTCGAATTTGAAGAAATCGTAGAAACCGATTATATCCTGATAAAGACGGGGCTCAGCGGGGTGGAGTACACGCTTTCGTACAGCCTTGACGGGGAAAACTACGTTGAGTGCGGAAGAGGCACCGTTTACAGAAACATAGATAAGGATTTCTGCAAGTCTGTCGGCGTTAAATACGTGAAGCTCACTTTCACGTCCTCTCAGCCGTTCAATAGCGTCATAAAAGATATCTATTGCGGCGTATACGATAAACTCGCCACGATAGTTCCGTCTAACAGCAGCCGCGTGTTGTACCAGGGCAAATGGCAGTACAAGACGGGCGGCATAAGCGTCAACGGCTGGATACTTGAAAGCTACGGCGATGACGCGGCGATAGAATTCAATTTCTACGGCAGCGCGCTGTCGGTATATTGCGCCAAAGGCGAGGTATACGGCAGTATGCAGATATATGTGGACGGCAAGCAGTACGGCGCGGTAGAGCTCAACAATCCGACGACGCTTTATAATTGCAACGTATTCTCGATCGATTTTGCAAGTCCCGGCAAGCACAGGATAAGGCTCGTTCCTTCGTCCAACGACGATATAATAAACCTCGACTATTTCACGGTAGTTTACGCTGAGCAGGAGGAAGCGAGTCCCGAAGTCGGCAATCTGTGGTATTTCGCGATAATCCCGGCGGCGCTTCTCGCGATATTCGCCGTCTGCGCGGTTCTCGATATCATAGACAGGCGCAACAAGCGGCGCAAACTGGCGGTAAAGTCGGGGAAGAACGCTTCGGAAGCGACTGAAACGGAAGAAGCGGACGACGATAATGCCGCCGAGAAATAAAAAACAGTTCTCAGTATAAAATTCAGATTATGATAAATATATAAAAACCTGTACCGCGGACGACCGCGGTATTTTTTATCTTTATGACTGCCGATTTGAATAAGTCCCGAATCCTTTAACGCGCGCGATTGTAGCGAAATATATAATTTGCGTCAAATTTTTAAAAGTTGTCATTAAAGTGTTGACATTTGCATATAATGGGGTATAATTAGATTTAGCAGTCAAGGAGTGCGATTGCTAACAGTTGCGCGATTTGATTGCCAAACGCTTTAAGCGCAAGGAGGAAAGAATGGACGACAGATTGTCAGACCGCAAAAAGAGAGTATTGAAAGCGCTCGTGGACAGCTATATAAGCGATCCTCAGCCTATCTCTTCTTCAGCGATACAGTCTAAATATATGCCTGAAGTTTCCTCCGCCACGATAAGAAGCGAACTGGCGACCCTCGAAGAGCTTGGATATCTCGTACAGCCTCACGTCAGCAGCGGAAGAGTTCCGTCCTCGAAGGCATACAGATTTTACGTCGATTGCATGCTGGACGAAGGTTGCGGCGACGTTGAGATAATGCAGGAGAGATTCGATAAGAATTTCGGTTCTGTCGAAGAGCTGGTGAGAAATACGGCTAAGGTAGTCAGCGACGCGACCAATTACACCTCGCTCATGGTCTTTTCTGGTACTGAAAAGGTGGTCGTTAAAGAGGTAAAACTCGTCGATCTTCTGGACGGCAACGCTCTCGTAGTCATAATAACGGACAGCGGAGTGCTCAAAGACAAGATGGTCGGGCTTCCTGAGGGAGCGGACGGCGGATATATAGAGATAGCGGGAAAACTTCTCAACTCGACTTTCGCAGGCAAGAATATCGCTGAGATACAGCATTACGAAGAGCCGATGGAGAGAAGCTTCCAGGCGTACAGAGCGCTTTTCAGGCACGTGGTCGAAATGATAGAAGAATACAGGACGAGCCGCGAAAGTCAGCTTTACCTCGAAGGCGAGGACAAGATATTCGAATATCCCGAATCGCGAGACGTGGACAACGTGAGAAGCTTCGTTTCGATAATCTCCAAAAAGGAGAAGCTGCACGACCTGGTGAAAGGCGACGGCAACGTGGAGTTCGACGTAAAGATAGGCGACGAAGAGTCTGAAGACCTTAAGAACATGGCTCTCGTCACCGCGAAATACACGATAGACGGCAAGGAGGTCGGACACGTAGGCGTCATCGGACCTCAGAGAATGGATTATAAAAAAGTTATGTCCGTGCTCCGCAGATTGGGCGGCGCGCTGGACGACGGCGGAGACAACGATAATGGCTGAAAAAAAGAGCAAAAAGCAAGAAAAAGAAAATAAAGAGGTTGAAAAAGAAACCCTCGAAGAAGCGGCTGAAACCGTAAAAGAAGCGCTCGGCGAAGAGAGCAAAAAAGAAATTCCCGTCGAAGAGATCGTAAAGGAAGAGGCTCAGCCCGCTCAGGACGCGGCATACGCAGAGCTGTTTTCCAAATACGTCAGATTGCAGGCGGATTTCGAAAACTACAAGAAGCGCAACCGCGATACCGCTAAAGCCATGTACGACGAGGGCGTTGCAGATGCGATTGAAGGAATACTTCCCACTCTCGACAACCTCGAAATGGCGATACTTTCTCAGAAAGACGAATCGTTCAGACAGGGACTCGAACTGGTAAAGAAAGCCTTCCTCGACGCGCTTGCAAAGTTCGGCGTACAAGAGATAGACGCTCTCGGCAAAGAGTTCGATCCCAATATCCACGAAGCGGTCATGAACAAGGACGATCCCGAAAACGCGGGCAAAGTCGTTCAGGTTCTCAAAAAAGGTTATATCCGCAACGGCAAGGTGCTGCGTCACCCGTTGGTCGTTGTGGGACAATAATACAAAAATCAATCAAAGGAGTATATTATTATGGCAAAAATAATCGGCATCGACCTCGGTACTACCAACTCGTGCGTAGCCGTTATGGAAGGCGGCGAAGCTACCGTTATCGCCAACAAGGAAGGCGCAAGGACGACCCCGTCCGTTGTCGGCTTCGCTAAGAACGGCGAGAGACTCGTAGGTCAGGTTGCAAAGAGACAGGCGGTCGCGAACGCGAGCCGTACCGTCAGTTCTATAAAGAGACATATGGGCAGCGATTACAAAGTTAAGATAGACGATAAGAGCTATTCTCCTCAGGAGATCAGCGCTATGATCCTCACTAAACTTAAATCCGACGCTGAAGATTACCTCGGCGAAAAGGTAACGCAGGCGGTCATCACCGTTCCCGCATACTTCACCGACAGCCAGAGACAGGCTACCAAGGACGCAGGCAAGATCGCGGGTCTCGAAGTTCTCAGAATTATCAACGAGCCTACCGCGGCGGCTCTCGCATACGGTCTCGATAAGGGCGAGAACAAAGGACAGAAAGTTCTTATCTACGACCTCGGCGGCGGTACGTTCGACGTTTCTATCCTCGAAATAGAGGACGGCGTTTTCGAAGTTCTCGCGACCAACGGCGACACCATGCTGGGCGGCGACGATTTCGATAAGCGCATAATGGACTACATTTTGCAGGAGTTCGAGAAGAAAGAGGGCATAAAGATCACCGACGCTCCCACCTTGCAGAGAATAAAGGAAGCGGCAGAAAAGGCGAAGATAGAGCTTTCCGGCGTTATGAACACCAATATCAACCTGCCGTTCATCGCTATGAGCCCCGAAGGACCCAAGCATATAGATATGGATCTTTCGAGAGCTAAGTTCGACGCTCTCACCAGCGACCTCGTTACGAGAACGATCACCCCGATGAAGAAGGCTATGGCGGACGCGGGTCTTACCAATGCGGACATTTCCAAGGTAATCCTCGTAGGCGGTTCCACCAGGATCCCCGCTGTCGTAGAAGCTGTCAAGAATATCACCGGCAAAGAGCCGTTCAAGGGCATCAACCCCGATGAATGCGTAGCTCTCGGCGCGGCTATCCAGGGCGGCGTTCTCGGCGGCGAAGTCAAGGACGTTCTCCTTCTCGACGTTACTCCGCTTTCTCTCGGTATCGAGACGATGGGCGGCGTGTTCACCAAACTCATCGAAAGAAACACGACCATACCTACCTCTAAATCGCAGGTATTCTCTACGGCGGCAGACAACCAGCCCGCGGTCGATATCAGAGTTCTTCAGGGCGAAAGACCGATGGCTAACGACAACAAGGAACTCGGACGCTTCCAGCTGGACGGTATTCCTCCGGCACCGAGAGGCATTCCTCAGATAGAGGTCACTTTCGACATCGACGCGAACGGTATCGTAAACGTAAAAGCTGTCGACAAGGGCACGGGCAAGACCCAGAGCGTGACGATAACCTCTTCCACCAATCTTTCCGACGACGATATCGACAGAGCGGTAAAAGAGGCTGAAAAGTACGCTGAAGAGGACAAGAAGCGCAAAGAACTCGTCGACGCAAAGAACGACGCGGATCAGATGATATTCGCGACCGAAAAGGCGATGAAAGAGAGCGGCGACAAGCTGACCGAAGAGGACAAGAACACTTTGAAGGAAGCTTGCGAACAGGCTAAGAAAGATCTCGAGACCGCGGATACCGCAGAAAAGGCGAGAGAGATCATCGAAGAGCTGAGCAAGAAGAACACCCCGATATTCACAAAGCTGTACCAGGCGGCGCAGGCTGAAGCTCAGGCGAACGCGGCAAACGGTCAGCAGGACAACAATAACGGCGGCAACAACGGCGACGATATCATCATCGACAACGACGACAACAACGGCAACAACTGAAAAATCAGACCGTGAAATGCGGGGCGGAGAGATCCGCCCTGTAAGACTGTAAAAACATTATGGCAAAAAATTATTACGAGATCCTCGGTGTAGACAAAAACGCTGACGAAGAGACTATAAAGAAAGCGTACCGCAAGCTCGCGATGAAATACCATCCCGACAGATACTCGACTGCGAGCGAGGCGGAGAAAAAGCAAGCCGAGGAAAAATTCAAAGAGATAAACGAGGCGCACGACGTTTTGTCCGACCCGCAGAAACGCAGTAACTACGACACGTACGGCAACCCCGACGGTCCGCAGTTCGGCGGCGCAGGCGGAGGCGGCGGCTTCGGAGGTTTCGGCGAGGGCGGTTTCGGAGGCTTCTCGGATATATTCAGCGAGCTGTTCGGTTTCGGAGGCGGCAGAAGCGCGAATCCCAACGCGCCCAAAGCAGGCGAGGATATTTCCGTAAGGCTCAATCTTACCTTCGAGGAAGCGTATTTCGGCGTTACAAAGCAGATACGCGTAATGCGCGACGAAGAATGCCCCGACTGTCACGGCACGGGCGCGAAAGACGCTTCGTCCGTCACCGTATGCCCTTACTGCAAGGGTACGGGTTATATCAGGCGCGCGCAGAACACCCCGTTCGGGCAGAGAGTCGTTCAGTCCGTATGTCCGCATTGCGGAGGCAAAGGCAAGGTCGTTGCGGATAAGTGCAAGACCTGTAAGGGCAACGGCTATCTGAGAAAGGAAGGCATCGTGACCGTAAAGATACCCGCGGGCGTGGATACCGGCATGAACGTCATCGTAAGAAACGAGGGCAACTGCGGCAGAAACGGCGGCAAGAAGGGAAGCCTTATCCTTGTCATCTACGTGCAGGAGCATCCGCGTTTCAAGCGCATGGGCAGCGACCTTTATATGGAAATGCCCGTCAGCTTCTACAACGCGGCTGTCGGTTGCAAAGTAGAGATAGATACCCCCAAGGGGAAGACAGTCTGTTCGGTTCCCGAAGCTACTCAGTCGGGCACCAAAATACGCATAAAGGGCTACGGCATGAAGAAGAGCCAGCGCGAAGAATACGGCGACCTGTATATCACTATACGCGTAGAGACCCCCAGAGGACTCAGCCGCAAACAACAGCAGGCGCTTCTCGAATTCGAAAATTCGCTTTCGGAAACGCAGTACCCGCAGATACGCAGATTTAAAAAAGACTGACGAAACGATTTTACCGCTCCGCACTGGGCGGTAATTCTTTTTAAAAGCGTTTTTATTCTTCTTCCGCGTCAACGGTCATCTGTCGTTGTTTTCATAAGATTGCGAAAAAGACTTAAGGAAGGCTTCCGATATTTTTACGCGCGCGCTCAAACTATTGCAATACGCGCGCGCTTTGTTTATAATATAGCTATGAAATACAAAGAACTTACGGTCAATACGACCACGGAAGCAAGCGAACTGGTCGCAGATATCCTGTACAGCGCGGGTAGCGGCGGCGTAAGCATTTTCGACAAAGAGGATTTCGTCCGTCTGATGAAGAGCGACGTTATCTGGGATTACGTGGACGAATCCGTCCTTCAAAAGAACGAGGTAGTCAAAGTCAAAGGCTATTTCGAAGAGGAAGGCTTTTCCGACGTGAAAAAAGGAATAGAGAACGAACTCGAACTGCTGAGAGAAAGGAGCGATTTCCCGCTCGGATCTCTCGAAATATCCGTTTCAGACGTCGACGACGAGGACTGGGCGAACGTATGGCGCAAATATTATAAGCCTATACCTTGCGGCAGAGTCGTCATCGTTCCCGACTGGCTGACTTACGAGCCCGTCGGCGATCAGAGGATAGTCCGCCTCGATCCCGGTATGGCGTTCGGCACGGGAGAGCACGAAAGCACGCGTATATGCCTCACTCTGTTACAGAAAGAGGACGTGAAGGGCGCGCGCGTTGCCGATATAGGTACGGGCAGCGGTATTCTCGCGATAGCGGCGGCTAAACTCGACGCAAAAGAAGTCGATGCGTACGACATAGACGCGACCGCAGTCAAGGTCGCTGAAAAGAATTGCGCGCACAACGGCGTCGACAATACGGTAAAAGCGGAATGCGGCAATCTTCTCGACAAATGCAGCGGAAGCTACGATATCCTGCTTGCGAACATTACCGCGGACATACTTTCGGGAATGGCTCCCGATATCGGCAAATTCGTCAGAAAGGGCGGCGTAATAATAATTTCGGGCATACTTCTGCCGTACGAAGACAAGGTCAGAAAGGCGTTCGCCGCGGCGGGACTTACCGTAAAGGACAGGCTCGAGCAAGGCGAATGGTGCGGCTTTGCATACACGAGGAACTGATGGAGATAAGAAGGTTTTTCGCTTTGCCAGAAGATATAGCGGGCGATAAGATATATATATCGGGCGAAGAGTTTTCGCATATGAAAGTGCTCAGACAAAAGGTCGGGTACAGGGTCGTCGTATGCACGGGCGACGGTAAGGACTACGAAGGCACCGTCAGCGAGATAAAAGCGGATCAAGCCGTGATAAAAATAGACGACGTGAAAGACAACGAAAACGATCCCGCGTTCGATATAACTCTTTTTCAGGCGCTTCCCAAGGGCGACAAGATGAGTCTTATCGTGCAGAAATGCACAGAACTCGGCGCGCGTAAGATCATTCCGTTTTTGTCTGAATTTACAGAAGAGACAAAGCTTAACCTTGAGCGCATGCAGCGCGTCGCTAAAGAGGCGTGCAAGCAGTGCGGGCGTTCTCTTATCTGCGAGGTCGGAGAGCTTTGTTCTTTTTCGGACGTTCCCGATATGCTTAAAGACTACGACTGCGTGATAATGCCTTACGAAAACGCTACCACAGGTAATATCGGCGAGGTAAAAGGACTTGACAAAGCGCGCAGAATAGCGGTGATAATAGGAAGCGAGGGCGGTTTTTCTGAAAAAGAAGTAAACCTCGCAAAAAATAGCGGAGCGGAAATAGTCAGCCTTGGCAAGAGGATACTGAGGTGCGAGACGGCAGGTCTCGTGACGATAGCGCTCATCGCGTACGAAAAGGGAGAACTGGGCAGATGAAGATAGTCGTGTTCAACCTGGGTTGCAAGGTCAACAAATACGAAAGCGACAGCATCGCGCGCTCATTGAGAGAAAAGGGACACGACGTGGTGTGCGAGCTTGAAAAAGCGGACTTATACATTTTAAACACCTGCGCGGTGACTAACGAGGCTGAAAGAAAATCACGCCAATGCGTCACGCGCTGTCTAAAACTCAATCCCGCCGCTAAAGTCATAGTGACGGGTTGCGCGTCTCAGGCGGGCGCGGCACAGTTCGAAAACAAAAAAGGCGTTACTTTCGTATCTGGCGTAGCGGGAAAGAGCAGGATAGCCGAAGAACTGGAAAAGGTCGGCATAGCCGTAGATCCTCTCCCGACGGTATACGAAGAGATGGAAACGCCTTTTGTAGAGCGTACCCGCGCTTACGTAAAGGTTCAGGACGGTTGCGACAATTTCTGTTCGTACTGCCTTATCCCGTACCTTCGCGGCAGAAGCAGGTCGAGAGACCTTGCGGCGGTAGTCGCGGAGTGCGATAAACTTTCAAAAGATACGGGAGAGATAGTGCTGACCGGTATAGACCTTTCGTCTTACGGCAAGAATACGGGAAGTTCTCTCAAAGAGCTTATACAAAACCTTGCGGATATCAACTGCCGCGTGAGACTGGGATCTCTCGAACAGGGCGTGATAGACGAGGAATTTTTGAAAGCGACCAAAGAGCTTAAAAAATTCTGTCCTCAATTCCATCTTTCCTTGCAGAGCGGCAGCGACGCGGTTTTAAAGAAGATGAACCGCCATTACACGACGTCGGAGTATTTTGCCAAGGTGGAGCTTATAAGAAAATACTATCCTTCTGCGAATATCACGACAGATCTTATCTGCGGATTTCCTACTGAAACAGAGGAAAATTTCAAGGAAAGCCTGCAATTTATAAAAAAGGTCGGCTTCGGACAGGTGCATGTATTCGGCTATTCCGCAAGGAAAGGCACGGTAGCGGCGAAATACGCTTTGCTTACTCCCGAAACCGTGGCTGAAAGGTGCGAGGAAGCGGGGAAAGCGGCTTCCGAACTTCACAAAAAATACCTTGAAAGCATGAAAGGGAAAACCCTCGAAGTGCTGTTTGAGGAAGAACAGGACGGTTATACCGTCGGTTACAGCCGCGAATACGTCAGGGTATATTCAAAAGGCGCATGCGCGGGAGAAATCAAAAACGTTACCGCAGCGGATATCTTCCGCGACGGAGTTATTACTGATATTACGGAGGAATGATCATGGACGACTGCATTTTTTGCAAGATAATCAAGGGAGAGATCCCGTCATACAAGATCTATGAGGACGAAAAGACTTACGCGTTTCTCGATATCGCGTGCGACGCGACAGGACACACCCTCGTTATCCCGAAAAAACATTGCACGAACGTGCTCGACTGCGACGAAGAATACCTCGCGGCGACTATGGCGACCGTGCAGAGGATAGCGAAACACTACGTAGAGGACTGCGGTTACGACGGCGTGAATATAATCAACGCCAGCGGAAAGGCGGCACAGCAGAGCGTTTTCCATCTGCATTTCCATATCATACCCAGAAAAAACGGCGACGGAATGGATCTTTTCCCGCTTAAAGACAAGCTGGATATAGATATGGCGGAAGTTCAGAAAAGGCTTGCGCTGTGACATTTTAAAAACCATAGGGCAAATCCGCTTAAAAATACAAATTAAGTAAAAAACAACGATGAAAGCGTTGACAAACGCTTGCGCCGTTAATTATAATATTAAAGCAAATCAAGAAATACTACCTTTCAGGGAAGGAGGCGAAAATATGTCTACTGTCAGAGTTGGTGAAAACGAATCGTTGGACAGCGCTCTCAGACGCTTTAAGCGTAAATGCGCGAGAGACGGCATTATCGGCGACCTCCGCAAGAAAGAGGCTTACGAGAAGCCCAGCGTAAAGCGCAAGAAGAAGGCTGAAGCGGCTCGCAAGAGAATGTATAAGTCCTAAATGAAAATGACCGTCCTTACAGGGCGGTTTTTTCATGCCTTTTAAGGTAAGAGCAGCGAGCTTACGTATCTGATAACGGCGTTCGAAATTACCTGAAAGCTGCGAGCGTTTCCTTTTGCTGTCGGGCGCACAGATTAGCCGTCGTATTTGTCATCAAATATCCGTTCTCTTCGTTAGAAACGGTGCCAGTTTTTAACAAGCATAACGTTTTAATAAAATTTCCGTTTAAGTAACAATATGTAAAAAAGCGTAACTCAAAATTCGTCCGTGTCGAAAAAAGTCGTGTTTTTGCAACCTTTGACGAACAGTTATAAAATCTTTTAAAATTCTTGCCAATGTGTCGATAAACGCGCTATTATGCTGTCGTAACCTTTTTAATAGGGTAAAAATATCATTGAGTGAGGAGAAAAGAAAAATGGCACTAACGAGCGAAAAATCTATGCATTTTTTAGCGAAACAGGCAAAGAACAGAATGACGAAAGGCTATTACGGAAGCGCGGCAAGAAGAAGCGAAAACGGTCGCTCTCTGAAACAGACTTTCGAAGACAAGATACTGCACGACAAGATAACCGCGCTTATAAGTTCGGGTACCGATACGTCTGACGCGATAGGACGTCTCGTCGACAAACAGCTCATCGCGACTGCGGACGAGATAACCCGCCAAAGGCACGTGTTGCAGATCGCCGCAAGGTATCTGAGAGAAAAAAGAGAGATAGAAAAGAAAGTTGAATCTGTATAAACTTTTCCCGCCAAAAGGCGGGATTTTTATTTTATATAATTTCGATTGGGATAAACGGGGTTTTCAGGTTTTCAGAAGATCTGAATACAAATCCTGTCAGCATTTAAGAATTTTCGTGTACCTTATATCGTTTGTCTTATCCGTCCGTTTATGGTAAAATATCCTTACCGCACAAAAGGGAAATTCCTTCGCGCGAAACAGGAGAAAAATGGATTACTCGAAATTACTCAATCCCGAACAGCTTAAACCCGTTTACGATACCGACGGCGCGGTGCTCGTTCTCGCAGGTGCGGGAAGCGGCAAGACGCGCGTTCTCACTTACAGGATAGCTTATCTTATAGAGCACAACAAAGTCGAACCTTTCAATATTCTCGCGATAACCTTTACCAATAAGGCGGCAAACGAGATGAAAGAGAGGGTCGCGGCGGTCACGGGCGCTCAGGGCGTTTGGATATCCACGTTCCATTCGCTTTGCGCAAAAATACTCAGAATGGAGATAGCGGTAACGGGCAAGTATACCGCGAATTTTTCGATTTATACGGACAGCGACAGCGACAAGATAGTCACCCGCATTGTCAAGGAAATGGGAGTTGAGGACGGCGGAGAGCTGAAAAAGCAGATACGCTTCCATATCTCCAACGCTAAAAACCACGCGCTTTCTCCTATGGAGTACGCAAAGCGTATTAACGGTATGCCGCACGCAAGCGAGATAAGCAAGGCGTATATGAGTTACGAGCGTCAGCTTGAAGCCAACAACGCTCTCGACTTCGACGACCTCATTTTAAAGACCTTGCTTCTTTTCAAGGATTATCCCGAGGTGCTGAAAAAGTATCAGGAGCGTTTCAGATACGTGCACGTGGACGAATTCCAGGATACCAATAAGATACAGTTTTTGCTTGTCAGAATGCTTACGGGCAAGTACGGCAATCTGTTCGTAGTAGGCGACGACGACCAGAGCATATACGGCTGGCGCGGCGCAGAGGTAGGCAATATACTTGATTTCAAAAAGCATTTCGCGGGATGCAGGATATACAAACTCGAACGCAATTACCGCAGCACTTCCAATATCCTCGACCTTGCCAACAAGATAATCGCGCATAATTTCGAGCGCATGGGTAAGACCCTCTGGACGGACGGGGAAAAGGGGGTAGGCGTTACTTACCGCAGTCTTTACGACGACAGACAGGAAGCGGATTTCGTGATAGACGAGATGATGTCTTTAATGCGCTATAACGACTATAAGGCAGGCGATTTCGCGATACTCGTGCGACAGACCGCGCTGACCAGACTTTTCGAAGAAAAACTTTACCTTTACAATCTTCCTTTCAAGCTCATAGGCGGGCAGAAGTTCTACGAAAGAAAGGAGATTAAAGACGTTCTCGCATACCTTAAAACGATAGCCAATCCGCGAGATAAAGAGAGCTTAACGCGCATAATAAACGTGCCCAACCGCAAGATAGGAGAGGCTACCGTCGCGAAGCTGGCGGTTGCGTGTGAAGAAAACGGATATACTATGCTCGAAGGCTTGCTCAATTTCGACGATCTCGGACTTACGGGAGCGACAAGGGCAAAGGTCGAGCCTTTCGCTCAGCTTATGAAAGATCTCGTCGGACACAAGGATATGCCGCTTTACGATTTCGTACAGTACGCGGACGAAAAGATAGATTTCTGCAAGGATTACGACCGCAGCGAGGACGAAGGAATGAGCCGCATAGAAAACGTGCAGCAGTTGTTCTCGTCGATAAAGGAATTTTCGCGCGATAACCCCGAAGCGGGACTGGAAGAATATCTGCAATCCGTCTCACTCGTTTCCGATACCGACGAAGCGGACGAAGGCGACAAGGTGACTGTCGCGACCGTTCACGGCGTTAAAGGGCTGGAATTCAGGTGCGTATTCATTGTCGGGCTGGAAGAGGGAGTTTTCCCGTCTTTAAGATCGAGCACGACTGAAAAAGAGATACAGGAAGAGCGCCGCATAATGTACGTCGCGGTGACGAGAGCGCGCGAAAGACTGTACATAACCAACGCGCAGCAACGCATGAGGTTCGGCAGGATAGAGAGGGGACAAGCCAGCAGGTTCCTGACAGAAGGCGGGCTTATCGCTCCGCGCCCGACCTATCAGAGACCCGACTACGAAAGGGGAGCTCAGCCGTCTTTCGGCAAGAGCGTGGATGACCTTCCCGCAAGACGCGCGGCAAAGCCTTACGCTCCTGCGGTCGGTTCTACCGCGACGCAGTCCGCGCCTACGGTCAGGAACGCGGACGTATCGCGTTTCAAGGTCGGCATGACGGTCGAGCACAGCCGTTTCGGCGTCGGAGTAATAGAATCCATAACGGGCGAAAACGCAAAAATCAGGTTCGAAGGACTGGGCGTAAAGACCTTCAATATGCGTCTCGCTCCGATAAAGATAGTGCTTTGAAACAGGCTTTGAAGCTTATTGACAAAGAAGCCGATAAAATAAAAAATTATGGTGCGGGTGTAGGTTAAACCGCAGAAAGGTGGACTATGGAAGATATGAGAAAACTTGTCGATCTGCTCAACGATTACGCTTATAAGTACTACGTGCTCGACGAGCCTGTCGTTGCCGACGCGGAGTATGACAGACTGTATGACAAGCTTGTCGCTATGGAAGCGGAGACGGGCGTCGTGCTGGACGATTCGCCTACACGCAGAGTGGGCGGAGCTCCGCTGTCTAAATTTCAGAGCGTAAAGCATCTGGGCAGACTTTACAGCCTTGACAAGTGTCAGACAAAGGAAGCAATGACCGCGTGGCTGGATAAGCTTGCTGACGGCGACAAAATACCCGCTTGCAGCGTCGAATACAAGTTTGACGGTCTTACGATAAACCTGACTTACAGAGACGGAAAACTGGTACGCGCGGCGACCCGCGGCGACGGCGTTAACGGCGAGGACGTCACCGCTCAGGTACTGACGATAAAATGCGTGCCGCTTACGATAGATTATAAAGGTACGGTAGAGGTGCAGGGCGAAGGTATCATGCGCCTTTCCGCGCTTGAAAGCTACAACGCTAATTCCGACGTCGTGCCGCTCAAAAACGCGCGCAACGCGGCGGCGGGAGCTATCAGAAACCTTGACCCCAACGAGACCGCAAAGCGCAAACTCGAAGTGATATGTTACAACGTGAACTATATCGAGGGCAAACGTTTCGAACGCGGCGACGAGATGATAGAGTTCTTAAAGAAAAACCGCTTCAAGACAAGCGATTATTACTTTTTGACCGAAAGCAAAAAAGAGGTGCTTGCCGCCCTCGACGATATAGCTTCAAAGCGCGATTCTCTTGATTTCCTCATAGACGGGGCGGTCGTCAAGATAAACCGTTATTCTATGCGTGAAGAGCTGGGGTATACTCAGAAATTCCCGCGCTGGGCTGTCGCGTTTAAGTTCGAGGCGCAGGAAGCTACGACGATAGTTAAAGACGTTATATGGCAGGTGTCGCGTACGGGTAAGCTAAACCCCCTCGCGGTTCTCGAACCCGTAGATCTTGCGGGCGTTACCGTCAGCCGCGCCACTTTAAGCAATTACAACGAGATAAAGAGAAAGGGCATAAAGATAGGTTGCCGCGTATTCGTAAGGCGTTCAAACGACGTCATACCCGAAATAACGGGCGTTGCGGAATACCTTGACGGAAACGTAGATATCGAGCCGCCGACGGTATGTCCCGCGTGCGGCAGTCCCGTGGAATGGAACGGCGCGTTCGTAAAATGCACGAATAAGGACGGTTGCGAGACCGCGCTCATATCTAAGTTTGCTCATTTCGTAAGCCGCGACGCGATGGATGTGGAAGGGCTTTCTGAAAAGACTCTTGAGCTTTTGTATCAGGAAGGAAAGATAAGACGTTTTGCCGATCTTTATGCGTTGACTGCCGAAGATCTCACGGGTATAGAAGGCTTTAAGGATAAGAAGATATCCAATACTCTTTCTGCGATAGCGAGGTCTAAGGATACAGAACTAAGCAGGTTTTTGTTCGCTCTCGGCATACCCAACGTGGGGAAGAAAGCGGCGGCGCAGCTTGCGGACGAATTCGGTACTCTCGACGCGGTTATGGCTGCGACTGAAGAAAGGCTGGTCGCGATGGACGATTTCGGCGAAATAACGGCGAAAGACGTCGTGGAGTTTTTTAAAAATCCGCGCAACATAGAGGATATAGACCTTCTTCTCGCTAAGGGCGTGACTCTCCGCGCCAAGGAGAAAAAAGAGGGCGTGTTCAGCGGCAAGAAAGTAGTGCTTACAGGATCGCTCAAAAGCTATCCCAGGTCTAAAGCGAAGGAGCTTATCGAGGAGAGAGGCGGCGAAGTCGCCGACAGCGTTTCAAAGACGGTCAACCTCGTTATAGCGGGAGAGGAAGCGGGAAGCAAGCTCGCGAAAGCCGAAAAACTGGGAATAGAAATAATCGACGAAGAAGCTTTCATAAAGCTGCTAAACGAATAAGGAATAAGATAAAAAGGTCTTAAAACCCGATACTTGTCGTCCGTTTTTATTTTACCGCTACAGACAACTGCGTTCTGTAACGCGTTGAAACGGTCGGACAGACAAAGAAATAAAGCGCGCGCTTATCGGGTGCGCGCTTATTCTTTAGAATAAAAATAATTTTACGCTCTCATTGACTTGTAAAAAGCGCGCGTTTGTGTTATTATTTATTTTGATTATTTGCGCGAGGAGATTTCAGATGATTGTCAAGAGCATGACAGGCTACGGAAAAGGCGTATACGAGGACGGACAGATTAAGCTTACCGTCGAACTCAAAGTTGTAAATCACCGCTTTCTCGATATAGGCATAAAGGCTCCCAAACAGTTCAATTTTGCAGAAGACGCGTTAAGAAAGACGATAAAAAGCGGTCTCGTCAGAGGTCACGTGGACGTCTATGTGAATTACGAGGACAACCGCGAGATAAAGAACGAGGTCACCGCGGATTACGCTCTCGCAGCGCAGTATTACGAACTTTCTCAGAATATCGCGAGTAAGATCGGGCTTTCCAATAACGTCGGCGTGTACGAACTTTTGAAAATGCCCGACGTCGTTACGATAAAAGTCGGCGACATGGACGAAGAAGAACTGTTGAAGGCGTTAAACGGCGCTTGCGTGCAGGCGATAGAAAATCTTGACAAGATGAGGATAAAAGAGGGCGAAGCCATGAAAGCGGACGTTCTCGCAAAGACCGCCGAGGTGGAGAAGCTTGTTTCCGAGATAGAAAAACTCGCTCCCGACATGACGGCTGTACACCGTGAAAAGGTGCGCGAAAGGGTTCAGGAATATCTCGCGGGCGTATCGGTAGACGAAGAAAAGTTCATAAACGAAATGGCGTTCTATGCGGATAAGGTCGCCGTGGACGAAGAGCTTACACGTCTTAAAAGCCATATATCGCACCTGCGCTCCATCGTCGAAAAGGGCGGCGCGATCGGAAAGCAGCTGGATTTCGTCGTTCAGGAGATGAACAGAGAAGCTAACACCACGGGCAGCAAATGTTGCGACATAAACGTCGCCAACCTTGTCGTAGCGCTCAAAAGCGAGATTGAGAAGATGCGCGAGCAGATTCAGAACATAGAATAAAATTTATTCCGAGAGGATAACGAAAGATATGGAAAACAACACTATTCAGAAAGGACAGCTCATCGTGGTTTCGGGTCCGTCGGGCGCGGGCAAAGGCACCGTGCTTGCCAAGGCTTTCGAAAAACAACCCAACCTGAGATATTCGGTTTCGGTCACGACCAGAGCGCCCAGAGAAAAAGAGGTCGACGGCGTCGATTATTATTTCAAGAATATCGACGAATACATGAAGATGCTGCACGACAACGAATTTCTCGAGCATCAGTGCGTGTACGGCAATTATTACGGCACGCCCCGCAAAAAGGTCGAAGAAACGCTTGAAAAGGGATACGACGTCGTTCTCGAAATAGACGTCAAGGGCGCGCTCGAAATAAAGAGCAGATTCCCCGAAGCGGTGATGATATTCATTACCCCCAGCGACAGAGAGACCATCGAAGAAAGGCTGAAAAAGCGCTCCACCGAAAAGGAAGAGGAACTTATGGTACGCATCGGTTCCGCGCTGGACGAACTCAGACAGGCTGAGAAGTACGACTACGTCGTCGTAAACGAAGACGCCGAAAAGAGCGCCGAAGACATAGCCGCGATAATACGCGCCGAAAAGTGCAGTACGGCGAAAAACAAAATATTTCTGAACAAACTTATCTACGGAGGTAACTGATATATGATGATCGATCCACCTATCGACAAACTCATCAAGAAAGCGGAGTGCAGATACGCCCTGGTATGCGGCGTTGCGAAGAGAGCGCGTCAGCTCGACACGCAGTATCCCGACCTTCTCGAAGAAGCGGGAATGAAGTCGCTGAGCTATGCGGCTAAAGAGGTCTACGAAGGCAAAATCGTTATCAAGAGGGACAACCAGTAATTTATGCTCGAAAGTAAGAACGTACTCGTGGCGGTGACGGGCGGGATAGCCTGTTACAAAGCGTGCGGACTCGTATCCGCATTGAAGAAGGCGGGCGCATGCGTAAACGTCGTAATGACTGCGCACGCGGCTGAATTCGTCGCGCCGCTTACGTTCGAGACTCTTTCGGCAAATCCCGTCGCCTGCGACATGTTCGCGCCCAAAGAGCATTGGGAGGTCGAACACGTGTCGCTTGCGAAGAAAGCCGACCTTGTTATAATCGCGCCCGCTACCGCAAACGTTCTCGATAAACTCGCGGCGGGGATAGCGGACGATATGCTGACGACGACTCTTCTCGCGACAAAAGCGAAAGTACTCGCTTGCCCCGCGATGAATACCGCAATGTACGAAAACGAGGCGGTGCAAAGCGCGATAAAGACTCTTAAAGCGCGCGGCTATGAATTTCTTGAGCCCGAAAGCGGACTGCTTGCCTGCGGCGACGTCGGCAAGGGCAGAATGTGCGAGCCCGAGGAGATATACGCTAAAGCTCTCGATATGCTCATGCCCAAGCGCGACTATGCGGGAAAAACCGTATTGGTCACCGCGGGAGCGACTCGCGAAGATATCGACGGAGTGCGTTTTATCTCGAATTATAGCAGCGGCAAGATGGGCATAGAGATAGCGAAAGCAGTAAAGAACAGAGGCGGCAGAGTGATCCTCGTCGCAGGTTTCGTGACCGCTAAGATACCCGCGTATATCGACGAGACTGTAAGTGTAAAGAGTACTTGCGATATGTACGACGCCGTTATGTCTAAGGTCGGAGAATGCGACTTTGTTATAAAAGCCGCGGCGCCCGCCGACTACCGCGTGGAAAAAGTGGCGGACGACAAGATAAAGGACAGCGAAGTAACGCTTGAGCTGACCAAAAACCCCGATATCGCAAAGGCGGTCGGAAAGGTCAAGGGCGACAAAAAACTGGTCGTGTTCTGCGCCGAAAAACGCGAACTAATCGAGCGCGCGGAAGGCAAGCTGAAATCCAAGAACGCCGATATGGTCGTCGCCAACGACGTTACGAAAGAGGGCGCGGGCTTTGACGTCGATACGAATATCGCGACGTTGATTACAAAAGACGGCAAGGTAAGGGATTGCGAGCTGATGACGAAAGCCGCGCTTGCCGACGTTATTTTGGACGAGCTGATCGCACTATGATATGCAAAGTTATAGTCGATATAAGCAACGGCGAGGTCGACAGGATATTCGATTACGTCGTTCCTGACGGGCTTGAGGTCAATAAAGGCGACAGAGTTTTAGTTCCCTTCGGCAATAAAAAGTTGGAGGGTTTTTGCATTGATACGGCAGAAAAAAGCGATTACGACTTGTCTAAGTTAAAGCCCGTTATATCTAAACTGGACGAATTTTCGTGCATAAGCGAAGAGATGCTTGCGCTTATGCGCTTTATGAAAGAAAAGTTTTATCTTCGCTATATCGACTGCCTGAGGCTGTTTATCCCGGGTCAGATGAGAGGCGGAAGAGTAAGAGAGCTCAAAAGGATATACATAGAGCTTGCTTCCGGACTGACTGACGAAGAGAGAAAGGCGCTTATCCCTGCGAGGGCGAGACGGCAGCTTGAACTTGTTGAAAAGCTCAAAGAGGGCGGAGAGTATCTCAGCGTGGTCACCGAGGAGTTCGGCGCCGCGACAGTCAATGCGCTGGTTGAAAAAGGCGTCGTGAATAAGACGGACAAGCCCGTTTACCGCAAACCTTACGACGCGCTCAAATGCGAAGAAGACAAGGTAAGACTTACCCCGTCTCAGCAAAGCGCGGTCGATAAAATATTAAACGGAGAAAAAACGGTCTCTCTGCTTTACGGCGTTACGGGCAGCGGCAAGACCGAAGTATATATGAACGCGATAGAACGCGTTCTCGCTGAGGGCAAGACGGCGATAATGCTCGTGCCCGAAATATCGCTGACGCCGCAGATGCTGAGAAATTTCAGGGCGAGATTTTCAAGCGGAGTCGCGATGCTGCACAGCGGACTCAGTCAGGGCGAAAGATACGACGAATGGAAAAGGCTTCTTACGGGCGAGGCGCGCATAGTCGTAGGTGCGAGAAGCGCGGTATTCGCTCCGCTTAAAAACGTCGGACTCATAGTTATAGACGAAGAGCACGATGCCAGTTATTTCAGCGAATCGAACCCCAGGTACAACACCGCGGATATCGCAAAATTCCGCGCGGAATACAACGGCGGCAAACTTGTCCTGGGCAGCGCAACGCCGTCGATAGAAAGCTTCCTTCTCGCAAAACGCGGTGAGTACGCGTTGGTGAGCCTTCCCGAAAGAATAAGCCGCCACGGCATGCCCAAAATAGATATCGTCAGTATGTCGGACGAACTTATTTGCGGCAACAACGGCGTGTTTTCGAGAAAGCTCGAAGCGGAACTCAGAAAGACGGTAGAAAGCGGCAATCAGGCGATACTTTTCATTAACCGCCGCGGTCACAGCTCTTTCGCTATGTGCAGAAAATGCGGCTATATCGCGAAATGCGAGGATTGCGACGTAACGCTGACTTACCATTCCGTCGACAATATGCTTAAATGCCACTATTGCGGCAAGAGATATAAAATGCTCACCCAGTGCCCCGAATGCGGAAGCAAGGAGATAAGATACGGCAAGGTCGGCACTCAGCGCGTGGTAGAGGAGCTCAAGAAAATGTTCCCCGGCGTAGGGATACTTCGCATGGACAACGAGACCACGACAAAAAAATCTGCTTACCTCGACATACTGGGCGCTTTTAAGGCAAAGGAAGCTCAGATACTCGTCGGCACGCAGATGATAGCAAAAGGTCACGACTTTCCAGACGTTACCCTCGTAGGCATACTCGACGCGGATATGAGCCTTTATTTCAGCGATTACAGAAGCGCTGAGCGTACCTTCCAGCTTGTCACGCAGGTCGCGGGCAGAGCGGGAAGGAGCGAAAAGGAAGGTCTTGTCATATTGCAGACTTATTCGCCGTCGCATTACGTGTACAGGTTCGCGAAAAACTACGACTATCTGGGGTTTTTCGGTAAGGAAAACAATACGCGCGAGGTAACGGGTTTTCCGCCCTATTCTACGATACTGCGCGTGCTGATGACGGGCGAGGACGACGAGACTGTAAGAAACTGCGCTAAAAACGTATTCGTGGACGTCAGGGCTTACGAGCTTGAAAACAAACGCGAATTCCTGTTTTTGCAGGCGATGAGATCGCCCGTAGCGAGGATAGAGAGAAATTACCGCTATCAGATCCTTATGAGAATAAAAAGGGAGTACGAAGCGGACGTAACGCGGGAGATATACCGCATAATAGACGAAAATAAAACGCGGGGAGTCAGCATTTTTGCGCAGATAAATCCCCAGAGTTTGAGTTGAGGTGAATATGGCGCTCAGAGATATTGTAAAAGACGGCAATCCCGTTCTCAGAAAGAAAAGCAGAGAGGTCACGGTTTTCGACGAAAAACTGGGCAAGCTTCTTGACGATATGCACGAAACGATGATCGCGGCGGACGGTTGCGGTCTCGCGGGTCCGCAGGTCGGACTTTTAAAGCGCGTTGCGGTCGTTGAGACCGAGGACGGATATTTTGAATTCGTGAACCCCGTTATCGTTTCGCAGTCGGGCAGTCAGCAGGGACCCGAAGGCTGTCTGAGCGTTCCGGGAAGAAGCGAAGAAGTCATCCGTCCTTATAAGATAACCGTTGTGTTCCAGGACAGAAAAGGAAATAAATTCAAGGGTAAATTCGAAGGCTTTACGGCGCGCGCCTGCTGTCACGAATTCGATCACCTGGACGGTATTCTTTATTACGACAAGGCGGTGAAAGAATGAAAGTAATCTTTATGGGTACGCCCGATTTCGCGGTGCCGTCCTTGCAGGCTGTATACGACGCGGGACACGAAATAGTCGGCGTCGTGACTCAGCCCGACAGAGCGAGAAACCGCGGAGTAATTTCTTTTTCTCCCGTCAAACAAAAAGCTCTCGAACTCGGTCTGAAAGTTTTTCAGTACGAAAAGGTAAGGCTTGAAGGAACTGAGGAACTTGCTTCTCTCTGCGCGGACGTAGCCGTCACCTGCGCGTACGGTCAGATACTCGACAGAAAGCTTCTCGATATGACCCCGTGCGGAGTGCTCAACGTTCACGCTTCGCTTTTGCCTAAATACAGAGGATCTTCGCCTATACAGTGGGCTGTCATTAACGGCGAAAAGGTCACGGGGATAACTGTGATGAAGACCGCTCTCGGCGTCGATACGGGAGATATCCTCTTGCAGAAAGAGGTTGAGATCCTGCCTGAAGAGACAGCGGGCGAACTTTTCGACAGACTTTCGACGGTCGGCGGCGAATGTATAGTTGAAGCTCTTGACCTCGTAAAGGACGGAAAAGCGACTTTTACGCCGCAAAGCGAAGAAGAGGCGACTCATTATCCAATGTTTACCAAAGACAGCGGAAAACTGGATTTTTCGAAGTCTGCGGAAGAACTCGTCAATTTTATACGCGGCACCAATCCGTGGCCGTCCGCGTTCTGCAAGTTAAGCGGCAAGACTTTTAAGATATGGAAGGCGAGAAAGCTGAGAAGCGACGAGCCGTCCAACAGAAGATTTTATATGAACGGAGAGATGGCGACCTTCTTCGGCAAGCTTTGCGTAGCGTGCGGAAGGGGCGAATTTCTCGTGTTGCAGGAAGTACAGCTGGAAGGCGGAAAGCGTATGTCTGCGGACGATTTCATGCGCGGGCACGCCGATTTGAACGGAGTAATGCTCACAAATGAGTGATCTTAAGGTTTGTTACAACATACTGTCGCAGGTCTATAAACAGCAGGCTTACGGCTCAATATCGCTGACAAACAAGCTGGGCGAGGCTAAGAACCGCGATTTCGTAACGCGGCTCGTCTACGGCGTGCTCAGAAACGACGTCCGTTACGATTATTTCATCGCGCAGATGACAGCTAAAAAGCCGCAGAACAGCGCGATAATACTTCTTAAAATCGGTATGTACTGCATAGAGGGTATGGACAGCATGCCCGATTACGCGGCAGTCAACAATACCGTCGAACTCACCAAGGAAATAGGAAAACAAGGATCGAGCGGCTTTATAAACGGTGTTCTGAAAGCGTTCTGCCGTAAAAAGCCTGCTTTACCGACTGAGCCCGCGCAGAGACTTTCAGTCGAAGCGTCGGTGCCGCTCTGGATAGTAAGGCAATACATAAAACAGTACGGTGCGGAAACTACGCGTGAATTTCTCGGCTGCAAGCCTCTCGAACTCGAACACGCGCGCGTAAACCTTAAAAAGACGGATACGGGCGCGGTAAAAGAAAAATTGCAGGCTCTTAACGTAGAATTCAAAGAAGACGACGAAAACCCCGATTGTCTTTTCGTACGCAACTCCCAGACGGTCAGACCTCTTTTCGACGCGGGACTCATCACGTTCCAGTCGCTTACTTCTGTCAGATGCTGCAAGATTGCGGACGTAAAAGACGGCGACAGCGTACTGGATATGTGTGCGGCTCCCGGCGGAAAAAGCGTTTATTTCGCAGGTATAGGCGACAACGTAAAAGTTCTGAGCTGCGATATATATCATCACAGACTTCAGCTCATACAGCAGTATGCGCGACGTATGGGCGTAAAACTCGACGTCAGGCTGCTCGACGCAACGGTTGCGAACAAGTCTTTCGACCGCGCGTTCGACGTCGTATTGTGCGACGTACCTTGCAGTAACCTCGGCGTTGCTGCGAAAAAGCCGGACGTATATCTTTTCAAGGATAAGGACGCGATCTTTTCTCTTACTCAGACGCAGGCGAAAATACTCGAAAACGGCGCCGGATACGTCAAAGAAGGCGGCGCGCTGGTATATTCGACCTGTACGCTTCTGAAAGAAGAAAACGAAGAGATTGTCAAAAGATTTCTCAAAGCGAATAAGAAATACAAGCTTGAAAGCCAGCAGGTTTATCTTCCCGACGACAAAGGATCCGACGGATTTTTCGTCGCCAAATTAAGGAGGATACGCGC
Source organism: Candidatus Ornithoclostridium faecavium (assembly GCA_018714045.1). Lineage (GTDB taxonomy): Bacteria > Bacillota > Clostridia > Christensenellales > UBA3700 > Ornithoclostridium > Ornithoclostridium faecavium. The sequence continues at coordinate 3,174 of DVNX01000115.1, read as the reverse complement.
GTGAAACTGCTTTGCGATCTTACGCCCGAAGAGCTTGCGGCGCTTCTCAAAGAATACGGTCAGCCTGCGTTCAGGGCTAAGCAGATATTCGGACATATTTCGTCGGGACGAGAACTCGACGAGATGAGCAACGTTCCCAAAGAGCTTATAAGACGGCTCAAAGAGGACGGCTGGCGCGCTCTCGGTTTGAAGATAGAACAAAGTTATACTTCGGCAATAGACGGTACGGTCAAGTACCTTTACGCTCTCGGCGACGGAAATATTATCGAAGGCGTTCTTATGCGTTATAAGTACGGCAACACGCTTTGCGTGTCCACTCAGGTCGGCTGCGCTATGGGGTGCAGGTTTTGCGCTTCCACGCTCGGAGGACTCGTTCGCGATCTGACCGCGGGAGAGATCCTTTCTCAGGTCATCGTGGTTAACGCTCTTAATACCGACGGCGACAAGCGCGGAGTTACCAACGTCGTGCTGATGGGAAGCGGCGAGCCTCTCGACAACTACGACAACGTGACCAAATTTCTTGACCTGCTTTCTCTCGGAGATGGACTTAATATTTCAAAAAGAAACGTATCTCTTTCGACTTGCGGACTTTGCGAAAAGATGATAAGGCTGGCGGATTCAGGATATACACCCGTGCTTACCGTGTCTCTTCACGCGCCGTTTGACGAACTCAGAAAGAAGATAATGCCGATAGCCAATAAATACACGGTCGCTCAGGTCATCGACGCGGCAAAGTACTTTTTCGAAAAGACTGGTCGCAGAGTGATTTTCGAATATTCGATGATAAGCGGTGAAAACGATACCGAAGAATGTGCGAAGGAGCTGTCGCGACTGCTTAAAGGCTTTTCGTGTCACGTAAATATAATCAGACTCAATTACGTAAAAGAGCGCGGTCTCATAGGGTCGGACGAAAAGGCTATTGACAAATTCGTTAAAATTCTGGATAATAACGGTGTGAGCCACAGCGTCAGAAGAAGCATGGGCTCCGATATCGAGGGCGCGTGCGGACAGCTCAGAAGAAAATATATTGACGAAAACAAGAAATAATATTAATAATTATTATTCAGTATTAATAAGTAATAAAAAGTAACGAAAACGGTATGGCGATAAACACGATAACGCAAGGAAGAATAATAAAGGGCGTCGCGGGAAAATACGTCGTTAAGACTGACGACGGCAGAGTCTTAAAATGCTTTGCGCGCGGCAAACTCAGAGAGGGAGACATCTACGTCGGCGACGAAGTTGAAGTAGAGGTCTCGTCTTCAGAATGCGTTATTAAAAGCGTGCTGCCCAGAAAGAGTATGCTTGTCCGTCCTTACGTGAGTAATATAGACGGCGTCGTGATAGTGATTTCGCCGCTTCCCAAGCCCGATTTCCTTCTTGTAGACAAGCTGATAATAAGTTGTCTGCAACAGGATATTGACAGCGTCATATGCGTAAATAAATGCGATATGGAAGGCATCGATGAGCTTTACGAAGCCGTTAAAAAAGAATATGCGCCTGTTACGACGGTGCTTCTTACGTGCGCTGAAGATGGCAGAGGAGTTGAGGAGTTAAGGCAGATAATAAGCGGCAGATATTACTGCTTAGCCGGTCAGTCTGCCGTCGGGAAATCGTCGCTTGTCAACGCTCTTGTCGGTGACAAGGTAATGGAAACGGGTGAGATAGGCGAAAAAAGCGGCAGAGGCAGACATACGACGCGTCACGTTGAGATAATAGAATTTACGGACGGCACTAAGATCGCCGATACCTGCGGCTTTTCCCGTTTCGAGATACCGCTTTTCGACCCGATGTATCTTGCGGGATATTATATCGACTTCGATAAATACCGCGACAATTGCAGGTTCAGAGGCTGTACGCATACCGTCGAAGAATGCTGCGGAGTTAAAGAGGCTGTAGAACTGGGAGAGATACCCAAAGAAAGATACGAAAGATATCTTAAATTATACGAAGAATTCAATCACAGATGGGAGAAGAGATATGACTGAAATACTTATCGCTCCGTCCATATTGTCCGCAGATTTCGCGGCGATGGGCGAGGCTGTCAGAAACCTTGAAAAATGGAAAGCGGACTGGGTGCATTGTGACGTCATGGACGGCGAATTCGTTCCAAATATCACGTTCGGAATGCCGATGGTAGAGGCACTCAGAAGAAACACGAAAATGTTTCTCGACGTGCATCTGATGATTGTAAAGCCCGAAAGGTACGTTGAACGCTTCGTAAAGGCGGGCGCGGATCTGGTGACATTCCATCCTGAAGCGAGCGAAGATCCGCACGGGACTATCGCAAAGATTAAAGCTGCCGGTGCGAAAGCGGGAATAGTACTCAATCCCGATATCCCTTGCGAGGTCGCTAAGGAATTTATAGGAGAAGTCGACCTTATAATGCTTATGGGCGTTTTCCCCGGTTTCGGCGGTCAGAAATTCATAACTGAAGTCATGGAAAAGATCTCTGAGCTTAAAGAAATGACGAAAGGTACGAGCGTTCTCGTTGAGCTCGACGGCGGCGTGACCCTTGACAACGCGCCTGAAATGAAGAGACGCGGTCTTGACGTAATGGTCGCAGGCAACGCAGTCTTTAAAGCAGAAGATCCTGCACTCGCGATCGCAGGGCTCAAAGCCTGAAACGTTTTGGTAAAGTATTTGTTTTGACTAAGCGTGAACTGTTTCGATAAACGCTGAATGTCGTGCGTAAGCAAGACTTTATTGCTGAAAACAAAAGTAATATCATATCTTAGTCGCTGATTCGCTGTTGCGAGTCGGCGACTGTTTATTTTTCGGATAACGGTATTTGCTGTAACGTAAAGCATAAACTCCGTTCAGTGTGTACAGCGTTTCGGTTTTAGTTCGGGATCGCTATTGATTGTTTGCTAAAATGTCTTGAAGTAAATGTTTTGATTGATAATTTCATTTTTGTATACCAGACCAGAATAATACGAACCTGCCCTGAGGCGCCCGCGTGGCGGGAACAGTAGTCGCTGTCGCGTACAGTTGTCTGTCTCAAATAGCTAAGCTTTTTTGTTTACACCATAGGCTTTGAACACATACTGAAATCATAGCCTGAGGGGGCGTGCAGTTTTAAGCAGTGTTATCCGTACCCGATTGCATAATGTGAAGCCTTTCAACGCTCCCGCCACGCGAGCGACGCCCGTATAGGCGTCGTTAAGCGTAAAC
>DVNX01000013.1 GCA_018714045.1 Candidatus Ornithoclostridium faecavium | reverse complement strand
ACTTCACCTCTCGTCGGATTGGTAAAGTATATTCTGCGATCCGCTTAATATTCCTAAATTGCCTTGATTTGTCTTATATCCTCAGCGCTCGCCTTCACGCGCACCGTGTAACCGTTGTCCGCGCCGTCTATAAACACCTCTATCCCTTCGGGGCGCAGGCGCATATAGTAAGAAAGCACGCGACCGAGATCGTTTCTGAGCGCGCGCATAAATCCTTCGCTCATATCCAGTTTGTCTTTGAGTAACACGTTTTTAAGCCTGTTTACCGCCATTCTGCCCTCGTTCATAACTGCCTCCTCAAAATTGTTTTTATTTTGCCGAATACGCCTTTATAGTCTTTCGTGCAGTCGTAGATCCTGCGCGTGCCGTTTATAAGGTTTTCTGCGATATAAGTCATAGCAAGATCGCTTTTCGCCGTACCCTTGCCCAGCCTTCCCAGCTGAGCGTATACCGTAACGAAATCGTCTTCAGGTATGTACCCGAGCGCGCGGTGTCTCAGAAGCCTTGCAATGTCGTCGGCGTTCATCATGCTCCCGCCGGCTACGAGATCTCCTCTCACCCTGTTGACAACTACGGACACCGAATGCAGTCCGTAAGTGTCCAGAAGAGACAACACCTTGTCCGCGTCCCTGATCGCGCCGACGTGCGGGGTCGTCACGACTATAGCTTCGTCGGCTACGCATACGGCGCGGTGAAAGCCTACGTCTATGCCGGCGGGGCAATCTATAAGTACGAAATCGAACGCGCCCTCAGCTTCTGCGAGCATACGCCTGAACGCAGCCGACGAGAACTCTCCGTCCTCAACGCCGTGAGAGGACGCGAGCAGACTGAGCGTCGAATACTCGCTGTCCTGCAATATCGCCTGTCTTAAAGAGCATCTGCCCCTCAGCACGTCCGTCATATCGTATATTATCCTGCTTTCCATACCGAGAGCGACGTCGAGATTGTTGAGTCCCACGTCGGCGTCGACCAGAAGCACGCGCGCGCCTCTTTTAGCGAGCGATATGCCGAGACCTGCGCATACGGTCGTTTTTCCGACCCCGCCCTTACCCGAAGTCAATACTATTCTTCTTGCCATATCCACCTCACACGATATACCAGACCAGAATAATACGAATCAGCCCTGAGGCGCTCTCTTGGCGGGAACAGTAGTCGCTGTCGCGACAGTTGCCAGTCTCAAATAGCTAAGCCTTTTTGTTTACACCTTAGGTCTCTGAACTCACATTAAAAATCATCGCCTGAGGGTGCATGCAGTTTTAAGCAGGCAAATTTTTGTTGATACAAGGCAAATGCCGCAGGTAATATTTGACATATTATCAAGGCATTTAACGCAGTAGCTACGTAAATTTGCCGCTTTAAACCAGGTTCGCATTATTCTGGTCTGGTATACCAATTATAACTCAGGGCGGAGTGCGTAAAACCGCGTAATTCGTCGCAATATGACAGATATCGTAAAAAACGCAAAACGGCAAAAAAATAAAACTCCCTTGCGGGAGTTTTTTGTCATTAAAGCGGTACGCTTTAAAATCGTTGCGTATTCAAGCGATATTTTATCAGCCGTCAAGTCCTTTTACGTTGAGGAGCCTTGCGAGCGAAGCCTTATCGTTGAAGAAATGACTTGCGCCGAGAGCCGCCGCGTTTTCAGGCATATCGGGCACTCTGACTTTGAGCTGGAGCTGAGCCGAAATATAATCTGCAAGTCCGGGGATATACGCGCTTCCGCCGCACAGCGTGATACCGTTTTCGTATATCTCCTGCGCAATGCATTCGGGTATCTGGAAAGTATAGTTGTAAGCGACTTCGATTATCTTGTCGATAACGGGACATATCGCCTGCTTGAGCTCGCTCGCGACAAGTCTTACGCTCACGTTTTCGTCGCCGTGCAAAGCCTCTGTATTCACTATCATAGGCGAATTGTCGTTGTCGTACATACTCGCGATCTGGCGTTTGACTTTCTCTGCCGACGACGGTTTTATCTTGCATCTTCTGGTGTCTATCACGTAATCGATTATCGCCTGGTTTATCGAATCGCCGCCTATATTTATGCTGCAACCCGCAACAATGCCGTTTCTGTCGATTATCGCTATCTCCGTCTTAGATCCGCCTATATCCATAATAAAGCTGCTGTTCTGACCGCTGAGTCCCTGCGCGACCGCGAGCGGCGATTCTATTATGAGAACTTCGCTGGCGCCCGCCTTGAGAAGAGTCTTTTCAACGTCTTTTTTCTCCATATTGTTGAGTCCGCACGAAACGCATGCGATGACTTTGACTTTTGGAGAAATTATACTGCTGCCGACTGCGCGGTTTATAAAATCGCGATACATTAAAACAGCCGCGCGCTCATGGAATATAGAGCCTTCCTTTATCGGAAAGAGTATCTGAAAATCGTAACGACGGCTGGTATTCATCAGCCTCTGCGCGTTCTTGCCGCTTTCGAGTAAAGCCATCTTGTTGTGCTTATTGTTGATAGCGACCACGCTGGGCTCCTGAATTATCAGTCCCACGTCCTTTTTGAATATCGTCGTGACTTTGCTGCCGACGTCTATAACGAGTTCTACAGTGCCCATTTTATTCTCCGAGTATCTTTTTGAGTCTTTGAAGCGGAAGCCCGACTACGTTGTCGTAATCTCCGACGACGCGTTTCACGACTCCTTTGTCCTGAATACCATACGCGCCCGCCTTATCGAGAGGAGATCCGCCCGCCACGTACGCATCGATAAATTCGTCGCTCAGGTCGTTGAATTCCACGACAGATCTGCAATAATAAGTCTGACTCCGCTGCCCTTTCTTTATAACGCAGACGCCGGTATAGACTCCGTGCCTGTTTCCTGACAGCGTTTTAAGAAACCTTTTCGCTTCTTCTGCGTCATTTGGTTTATTGAAGATCTTTCCTTTGAAATACACCGTCGTATCGGCGGCTATTATCACGTCACCGTTTTCAGCGCTTTCGGCGGCGCGTTCAGCCTTGTGCTTTGCAAGAGCCTGAACGTAAAGGTGCGGTCTTTTATAATCCGTCTTTTCTTCGTCCTTAACGACAACGACCTTGAAATCCTTTGTTATTCTGCTAAGAAGCTCTCTTCTTCTTGGAGAAGCCGAAGCAAGGATTATCATTCGCTTTTTTCAGAAAGACTTTCATCGACGGCAGCCTTTACCGTTTCTTCGGCAAGCACGTAAGCGTCAGGGTCTTTCTCTTTTACCTTTTCCGCTTTTTTCTTCATCTTTCTGGACGTCGAGCTGTCCCAGTGTATGCCGTCGGACGACTTGAAGCGCTTGAGATTTTTGAGCGCTTTTTTCTTCTTGCCGTGCTTGTCTTCCGAAAGCGCGAGCTTCGCGTAATAGAAGGACGCCTTGTCGCCGTCAGCAACGACAGTCTTGCCACTTTCGTAGCTGCGCGCGACTTCGTAAGCGTAATTTATTTCGCCGGTAAGAAGCGCGAGTTCTTTATATTGCAGAGCCTTCGCGGGATCTGCGGTGTCCTTTGCGGAATAATAAGCAACGAGGAAATTGCACGCTTTGCGGTAACATGCGTCTGCCGCGCGGGTGATCATTGCAAGTCCTTCAGCCTTATCCTCTTCGTAAATAAGACCGGAGTAAAGCATGAAGCCTTTCATGTATATACCGTTTATGCAGCCTCTGTTGCACGATTCGTCAAGAAGTTCTTTGACCTTTTCTTCGTCTTTATTTACGCCGCTGCCCGTCATGTAGCAATTGGCGAGATAAGCGAGCGCTTCTCCGTCGCCGTTTTCGACCGCGAGGTTGAAATAATAAGCGCTCTTTTTGAGATCGGTCTTGAAATCTTTTGTTTCTTTGCCGTACGCAATGCCCAGTTTGGTATAAGCCGAAACGTAACCTTCCGAAGCGGATTTTTCAAAAAACTTAAGCGCAAGCTTTCTGTCTTTTTTGAAATACTTGCCTGTCGCGTGTCCGAGACCGAGGTAATAAGGTGCGATCGGGTTGCCTTCTTTCGCGCTTTGATTCAGATATTGTTTAGCGAGCATGAGCTCTTTTTTCGTACCGATACCGAACATATAGCGGTAACCGACCTCGAGAAGCGCGTCGGCATAGCCGCTGGTCGCGGAAAGCTTGAAATATTCAAACGCTTTCTTTCTGCTTATTTCCGTACCGATGCCCTGTTCGTAGCAACGCGCGAGACCGTAGCAGCCTCTTGCGCTTTCGCGTTCTGCCGCACGTCCGAAATAGAAGAACGCCGCATTTTCGTCGCGGGCTACTATTTCTCCTTTCTCGCTGATGATACCCATCTTGACGAGCGCGGGAGCGTATTCGTCCTGCGCCGCTCTGTAATAGCAATCGACCGCAAGAGCGTTGTCGCCGTCCCTCTCCGCGATGAGTCCTCTTCTGTAAAGCGCCGGAGCGTAGAGTTCGTCCGCCGCCTCGTTCATATAAGTTTCGCCTTTTTCGACGTCCTTCCTGACGTAAATGCCGTTGTAATACATCTGACCGACAACGTACTTGCCTGCGCTGCTGCCTCTCGAAGCCGCCTTGCTGAAATGCTTGAAGGCCGCCCTCAGACTGCGTCTGACGTACGGTTTGCCGTCGTAGAAGAAATAACCCATCATACACAGACAGCTCGGTTCGTTGAGCTTGACGCCCTTCTGTATCCATCTGTATGCCTTGACCGCGTTTTCCTTCGTACCTATGCCGAAACGGTAACATCTCGCTACCTCAGCATAAGCTTTCGTGTGTCCGGCTTTCGCGAGTTGCAGATAGAGATCGAACGCGCCTTTCGCGTCTTTTTCCATACCCCAGCCGCGCTGCATGCAGAACGCAAGATTGAACATAGCGACTTCGTTGCCCTGAGTCGCGGCTTTTTTAAACCAGTAAACTGCCTTGGGAAGATTTTGTTTGACCGCGTCGCCTTTGAGGAAGCAGAGCGCGAGATAACACTGCGCGTTGCTGTCGCCTTCCTTTGCCGCAGGCACGAGATAGTGACCTGCCATGAACGGATTCTTCTCTGTTCCGAAACCGTTCTGGTAGCAATACGCGAGGCTGTATTTCGCCTTATCGTTACCCTTCTTCGCAAGTTCGGTATAAAGCCCGAACGCCTGCGCTTCGTCTTTCGCTACGCCTTCTCCGTTCAGATAGAGATCTGCGATACCCATCTTTGCGTCGATACTGCCGAGGTCTCTCGCTTCTATGTACAGATTCATCGCGCCTTCGGGGTTCTTCTTGCAACCCAGTCCCTTGCGGTACAGGTCGGCAAGTTTGACCTTGGCTTTTACGTTGCCTGCCCTGGATGCGGAGTCGTAATACTTTCTCGCCTTGACGTAATCGTTCTTTACGCCGAGTCCTTTTTCGTACATTCTGCCCAGATAATATCTGCAGTTGCTGTCTCCGTAGCCGCCTGACGCCGCCTTATCCATCCAGTAGAAAGCCTTTTTATAGTCGCGTTCTGTTTCGTCGCCGTTGAAATACGCAACGCCGAGCCTGAAACTGAGAGCCGCGTCTTTCTTTGCTTTTTTCTCTAAATCCTTGATATTCTCTATCATATACCCACTCCGAAAGGTCCGTGCGGGACACCTCAACCCGACAGACTCACCTATAATATTTTTATTTTAGCATAGTACGCGCGTGTTTACAAGCATATTTTTATAAGAGTTGTTCGTATGAGTTCCGAAAAAACTCTTCTTTTTCAAGAAAATCCGCGTACTTTAACGAAAACGTAAAGTTTTTGTATAAAAAAAGCGAAGGCGTCTGCCTCCGCTGTTTTTTCATTAAAGTATCTGCAATTGCTTTTTGTATGCCCTCTTGAAATCCTGTATACTGGTCATCGCGTCTTTTATTTCAAGCGAACACTCCGCGCCCTCGCTGTCCGTTTTCATGATAACGCTGTCGCCCAGCACGTCGCAGGTTATCGTCTTTATGACGCCGCTCATGCTCCTGTCAAGGCTTTCGGCTATCCTTACGATGACGCCCAGCTTGAACACTGCGTCGACGTCTTCTTCGGTAAGCATTTCGCGGTAGCGCATGAATTCAGTCATGTTGACATCACCCTTTCTGTGCATGCACGCCATGAACGCCGCCATCACGAGGTCTTTATGCGATATTCCGTAAAGATTGCTGTTGAGTATGATATAGCACGAATGCTTGTGATGATCGTAATACTTTATGCGGTTTCCCGAATCGTGAAGCATTGCCGCCGTGCGCAGAACTTTGACGTACGCTCTCGGCAGTTTGTGCAACACCTTGAGCTGCTTGAAAAGCTGTATCGACAGATTGTATACGTGTTCCGCATGCGGTATATTCTCTCCGAAGAAATTGAGAAGCGAATAAATGCTGTGTCCAAGCACGTCAGATATAGGCTTTTCGTTGGTCGACGGCACCGCGTACTTGAACATCGCGCCTTCCCTGAGACCGCTCCCCGAAATCACGAGTTCTTCGAGATTGAGGTAATTGATGACGCTCTTTATAGCGGCAAGCGCAGACGGAAAAATGTCCGCTCTTACGCTGGAAAGACCCTTTATCTTCATCGTCTTGTCGAGATCGAGGTTCTTTATATTGCCGTAAATACCGTTGAATTCCTGATTGGAGACAACGTAGTTGTGAGCCATCGAAAGCGGATATTTTTTCAGCATACGGCTTATCTTTCCCAGGTTGCGGAAAGAACCTCCCACGCCGATGAGCTTGGTATCGGGAAGTATTTCAGCCATCCACGGAACGCTTTTGAGCTGCTCCGTCACGTAATCTTCTATCATCTTGTTTCTCTCCTGCGGGGAAACGCCCGCCTTAGAGAACATTTCGGTAAGTACGACCGCGCCGAAAGGAAGGGTTATGTGCTGCAACAGGTTCTTTCTGTTGTAGTATACAAACTGAGTGCTGCCGCCGCCGATATCCATGATGATGCCGCGGGGGATATCCATAGAGTTTATGACGCCCTGATATACGAGCTGAGCTTCTTCGTCGTCGTCGAGCACTTTGAGCTTGATGCCGGTTGTCGCCAGCACTTCGTCCAGAAAGCCTCTCTGATTTTTCGCCCTGCGTACCGCCGCGGTAGCGTACGCGTAAATCTTTTCGACCTTGTTGGCATCGCAAAGTCTCCTGAACATTTTCAGAGTTTTGATCGTCTGCGCTACTCTGGCGGGCTGTAAAAAACCGTCAAGCTCCATATCCTGCGCGAGCCTTACGGTTTCCTTCAACTCGTCGACCACAGAGAAATAACCGCCTTCAAGTATGTCGACAAGTACCAGTCTCAGCGAATTAGAGCCGAGATCAATAATCGCTATTTTTTCCATTGACTTTTATCCTTTGATAAGTTTCTTTTTCAACGTTTAAATTATAGCACACAGACAAATTTTTGGCAATACCCAATATTTCTTTATACGCGCCTCACGCGTATATAGGCGCGCGAACAGACGGTATTTTGCAATAATCCGCGTTTTCAAGCGCTCTGAAGCGCAAAAAAAATCTGACGCGCCTTAGCTTTTAAGCACATAGGGGTGCATTTTATGTACAAAACGGATACGCCCGTAGACAGAAATACCGACCGCATTCAACCTCTTTCTTCTTGCCTTCGACAGACAAAGAGTCTGCGTTAAACCGCGTCTTTTTCCGTAATGCCGAAACTTTGCGGACGGCGCTGACCCTCTCCCGAGGTTTTCAGTCCTGCGCCTCTATATCTAACGGTAGCAGAAGATCCGAGTCAGACGCCTTCCTTTAAACTACACCTATGAAATTTGTTTCGAGCCTTACCCTGATACGGGTTTATGCTTAACGGCAACGCTGCGGGCAACAAAAAAACGACGCGGATTTTTCCTGCCCGTGTCGTTTTCAGCATTTTTTTCTGCTTGTCTCAGATACTTCAGTTCCACCTTTCGTCGCTGCAGAGAACGACTTTTCCCTCTTTCAGAGTCGCGGGAACGTCTATCACTCTCTGGTTGGAAGAACCTTTGAATTTAGCGTCGTAACACCTCATCTCCTGCACGAACGGACCGTCGACGAGCACGTCGAGAACGCTTAAAAGTTCCTTCGCTCCGTCAACCTTTCCCGCGAGCAGATCCTCGACGAGATATCCCGTATAACAGGCGATATCGTCCACTCCGTTTGCTCTGAACCTCTCCGCGAGTTCCGCAAGCGCGCGCGCCTGACACATAGGCTCTCCGCCGCTGAAAGTCACGCCGCAAAGAAGCGGGTTCTGCAATCCTTCCTGCAGAAGATCTTCGATATCCGCCTCTTTTCCGCCGCTAAAATCGTGAGTCTGCGGGTTGTGACAGCCCTTGCAGTTGTGAGGGCACCCCTGCACGAATACGGCGTATCTGAGCCCGGGTCCGTCCGTTATCGAATCGTTTACCGTACCCGCTATTCTTAACTTAGTCATTTATCCTCTTTGCTTATGCCGTGTTTTACGCGGTCTCTTTCTTCAGCGCGCTTAGCGTTGTTGAAACGGTCGAGCGTTCCTACGAGATATCCCGTGATACGACGTATTCTCTCGAAAGCGACGCCGCTCTCTCCTTCCTTTCTGCCGCACTTGGGGCAGCATTCGCCGATAATGCCGTTGTATCCGCAGACGGGGTCTCTGTCTACAGGGTGGTTTATCGAACCGTAACCCACGCCCGCTTCCTTCATGCATCTGACTATCTTTTCGAAAGCCTCTACGTTGTTTGCGGTATCCCCGTCCAGTTCAACATAGCTTATGTGACCTGCGTTGGTCAGCGCGTGGAAGGGAGCTTCTATCCTTATCTTGTCAAACGCGCGGATATTGTATCCGACGGGAACGTGGAAGGAGTTGGTGTAGTATTCCTTATCCGTAACGCCGGGGATAATGCCGTATTTCTTCTTGTCTATCCTTACGAATCTGCCCGAAAGTCCTTCAGCGGGAGTCGCGATCAGACCGAAATTGAGACCCGTCTTCTGCGACATTCTGTCGAGGTAGTCTCTCATGAAACGGACAATATCCATGCCCAGGTTGAGAGACTCTTTGCTTTCGCCGTGATGCTTTCCCGTAAGCGCGGTAAGAGTTTCCGCCAGTCCGATAAAGCCCACGCTGAGAGTACCGTGTTTGAGGACCTCTCCTACCTCGTCGTTGGGGCCGAGCTTATCAGAATCTATCCATACTCCCTGACCCATAAGGAACGGGAAATTCCTTACTCTCTTTTTGGATTGGATCTTGAATCTGTCCAGAAGCTGCTGAACGACGAGATCCATCTTGCGTTCAAGCTCTTCAAAGAACCAGTCCACGTTGCCCTGGCTCTTGATAGCGATCCTGGGCAGGTTTATAGAGGTAAAGCTGAGGTTTCCTCTGCCGTAGGTTATCTCTCTCGACGGATCGTAAACGTTGCCCATTACTCTGGTGCGGCAACCCATGTACGCGATTTCGGTTTCGGGTCTGCCAGGCTTGTAGTATTGCAGGTTGAACGGCGCGTCGATGAACGAGAAGTTGGGAAAAAGTCTCTTTGCGCTGACCTTGCACGCAAGCTTAAAAAGATCGTAGTTGGGATCTTCCTTGTTGTAGTTGACGCCCTCTTTCACCTTGAATATATGGATCGGGAAAATAGGGGTTTCGCCGAAGCCGAGTCCCGCCTCTTCCGCAAGCAGTATATTCTTTATTATCATTCTGCCTTCGGGCGAAGTATCCGTGCCGTAGTTTATAGAGCTGAACGGAGTCTGAGCGCCCGCACGCGAATGCATCGTGTTGAGGTTGTGGATAAGCGCTTCCATAGCCTGATAGGTAGCCCTGTCGGTCTCGCTGTGCGCCTTTTTGGTAGCGAACGCTTTTGCTCTTTCGAAGTCTGCTTCAGGGAAATCCTTGAACGCTTCTTTTTCAGCCTTGTCGTACTCCTCGTTTCCCGCAAGACAGGGGTAAACGCCCTTTTCCGCTTCTATCTTCGCGACGATCTTCTTCACGTCGTCAAGAGTAAGCTTGCTGTCGTCAATGAGCTCTAACGCCTTGGTAAGGTTGGAGCAATACAGTCTCTTATAGGTCTTTACTACGCCGGGAGCGAGACCGTAATCGAAATTTGGTATACTCTGACCGCCGTGCTGATCGTTCTGGTTGGACTGGATAGCTATGCATGCGAGCGCAGCGTAGCTCTGTATGTCGTTGGGTTCCCTGAGGAAGCCGTGACCCGTCGAAAAACCGCCCTTGAACAGCTTGAGCAGATCTATCTGACAGCACGTCGTCGTAAGCGTATAGAAGTCGAAATCGTGGATATGGATATCGCCTTCCCTGTGTGCCTTGCTCTGTTCAGGCGGCAAGATATACTTTTCGTAGTAGTCCTTAGCGCCTTCGCTGCCGTATTTGAGCATCGTACCCATAGCGGTATCGCCGTCGATATTCGCGTTATCGCGTTTCATATCGCTGTCGCCCGCATCGGTAAAGGTCAGCTCATTGTAAATGCGCATGAGCGCGGTGTTCATCTCGCGCGACTTTGTACGCTCCGCACGGTAAAGAATGTATTTTTTCGCGATATAAGCGTAGCCGTTTTCCATAAGGACTTTTTCTACCATGTCCTGGATATCCTCGATGGTAGGGCTCTTGCTCGTTTCGCCGTACTTTTCGAGCAGTCTTTCCTCAACGAGGCGCGCGAGTCTCGCGCTTTCCTGATCGTCCTTCCTGCCCGCCGAAGCCATAGCCTTGGATATAGCCGTCTGTATCTTGCTTATATCGTAAGGCACCCTTCTTCCGTCTCTTTTGATGATGGTTTCAAACATGTTTCCTCCCGTGCGCGCCGATTGTGTCCTTTATGCAGACACCACAACATATTGTGGTATACCGCGGCGCTCTTTCCTTTATTTTGTATTTGCCTTATAAAGGATAGCATAAGAGGAGTGCTCTGTCAACGACAAAATCAATAATTAAATCAAAATAATTTTCAACAAATCGCTTGACAAATCTCTGCACGTTTGAAAGCGCGATTACGGTAACTTTTTATTACTGCAATATACTGCTTGTTACAAAGCTGAAAAGTAATTTAAGGAAACTGCAAACGCCGTCTCCTATCTTTTGTAAAATTTTGGAAAACCGCTCTTTCGACAAAAAGCAGTCGATAGTTTTTGTTAAGGATACCTTTTTTGTCGGATCAGTCCAAAGAAGAATGGTGATAATAAAAAACGCCCGCAAAAATGAGGTGAACCCCAAAAGCGGGCGGATATCTTTACGTTTCGTTTTTTATCTTGTCTGCAAGTTTTACCAGAAATCCTTTTATAAGATCCATAACGGCATAGTAGTCGTCAATGTTTTTCATAAGGAACGGATCGGGTATCGTAGTATAATATCCGTCGACGTACTCGCTGAGCGTCACGAACTTTTTGTGATATCTCAGAGGCAACGCGACCTTATTCATTTTCGTCATTCCGATTATCACGTCGGCTTGCTTGAAAAGATAGCCGTCCCCCCATTTGAACGCAGGCTTATGAGCGGATATCTCCTCTTCTGTAAAACCTTCGCGCAATAAAGCGAGTCTCGCTTTGGGGTGTATCCTGAAGGAACGGTTGAAAACCGCGGCGCTTCTTACGCTCGTCACCTTCGCGGAAAGAGCGGGATCTTCTTTGACCATGCGGCCGAACACGTATTCGCAGAAAGGACTGCGGCATATATTTGACGAACAGATAAACAGTATCTTCATATATTGATTATATATTATAAAGCGCGCGCGACGCAACATATTTTTTTTAGCAGCAGGACTCTCCCTCTCTGTTCTTGCAAATTATTTGTTCCGCGCAGCATCTGCCGCTAAAAATACCGCTCCCGATAAACAGCTTTTAAAATATTATATCGAGCCGTGTTTTCATTTTCGCGTAAGAGAAAAGAGACGGCTTA